>VBKI01000071.1 GCA_005879535.1 Deltaproteobacteria bacterium
AAGGAAGGCGACAAGGCGCCTGAGTTCACGGCACCGGCATCGCTCGCCGGCAAGGAGTTCAAGTTCGCGCTCAAGGATGCTCTGAAGAAGGGCCCGGTCGTCGTCTACTTCTATCCAGCGGCCTTCACCGGCGGCTGCAACACCCAGGCGCACGCGTTCTCGGAGAACAACGACAAGTTTGCCGCGGCGGGTGCCAGCATCATCGGGGTGTCGCTCGACAAGATTGCGACGCTGAACCAGTTCTCGGCTGACCCGCAGTACTGCGCCGGCAAGATTCCGGTAGCCTCCGACGCAGACGGCAAGATCGCGAAGAGCTACGACCTGCAGGTGCGCGAAGCCAAGCCGGGCGCCAAGAACACGCGCGGCGAGGAGATCGGCCATGGCTTCGCCGAACGCACCACGTTCGTCGTGACGCCGACTGGAAAGGTCGCTGCCACCATCGGCAACATGGCTCCCGCAGACAACGTCGCGAAGGCGCTGGAAGCTGTGCAGCAGCTCAAAGGGCGATAGTTCTACTCGATCTCGAAATCGAAGAACGTCTCGGGATACGGCTCGTCGCGCAGCGTGAAGTGCCACCACTCGGGCGGGTACGGCTTGAAGCCGTGCTTCTCCATCAGTGCCCGCAGCATGAGCCGCTTCGTTTTCTGGTCGACGCTCATTCGGGGATTGTCCACGTTGGCCAGCGCGTCGAAGCAGTCGTACCCGGTGCCGAAATCGAGCGTGTTATCGCCGAATCGCTGGCCGGCAGGCAGGCCGCAGTCGCGCAGCCTGTCGCCGTCCCTGTAGGTCTCTTGCGGCTGCGGAGGTAGCGCGATCACCGTCAAATCGATGGTGCTGCCGCGGCTGTGGCCGGATCGCTCGAGCAGGTACCCTTCGCGGAAGATGCGATCCTTGGGGACGCGCGGGTAGAACTCGGCTTGCATCTTGTCGTCGGCGAAGTCCTTCGCCCAGGTCACGAAGGTGTCGACCGCGCGCTGCGGGCGATAGCAGTCGTATGCCTTCAGAGAGAGACCGAACGGCCGCAGATCGTCCTGGACGTTTTTCAGGGCCACCACGGCGCGTCTGGTGAGCAGACACTTCTCCGCTTTGTAACCACGCACCGGGTGTCCCAGGAAATTATGGGACCCGAAGTACCTCAGCTCGATGGCGATGGACGGGTCTACTTCCGCGAGGGAGACGAACGTGTCGGGCCGCTGCGCGACGGTTCCGCGCTGGACCGCCGGCGAGCCGGCGGCACATGCCGACAGGAGCGCTGCGACAACGGACCACGGAGCGGATCGAGAGCGGTTCATGGGGCGTAGCCTAGACTGTGCCGCCCCTCGACGGCTATACGCCGAGCTCCTGGGCGACGCGGCTGCGGGCTTGGACGTAGGCGTGCCAGTCCGCCTCGACGACGGCGGCATAACTCTCTGCAAACGACACCGCAGAGCGTGCTGCCTCCAGTGCGTTCCACGGCGCACCCAGCATGGCAGGCGCGTTCACGCGACAGTGGAGGCGCCCCAATACCTCGCCGCACTGCCTGGCGTATGCGATGAGCTGCTCGTGGCCGCTCCCGTCCTGCGCAACGGCGAACCGCGCGCAACGTAGCTTCTCTTCCTCGGGTTGGATCTCTCGACCGAGCGCGGGGAGCTTGCCCAGGTGGGTGCCCGCTACACGCGGCCATGGATCGCCTTGCATCCTGCGGATGGCCGCGGTTTGCACACGCGCTCGCTGGGCAAGGAACGTGTTCGTGCCCCGGGCGAGCTCGATCGCGCTTGGGGCGGCCTCCTTCAATTCGAGCAACATTCGCTCCTCGTCGTCACCCAGCAGCGCTGCGAATCGAAGACGCCCCAGGGACCCGTTTCCCTTGAAGCGGTACGCTACGTCGAGCAGCTTCCATCCTCTTCCCCGTGTGTCTGCCTTGAGCTGTTTCAGGTGGTCGTAATACTCGTCCAGCGCGAGCTCGACCACCTGAGGCCACGGGCCTGCTGCGTGCGCGAACTTGGGCGGCTCGCCGTCCTCGCCAAAGCGGCGATGCCCCTTCTCCGGAGCAACCTTCGCCACCAGATCCAGTTCCGTTCGGCGTCCTTTCTCGCGCAGCAGTTGCTGCAGCCAACCCTCGGCCTTGTCGAGGCTCCAACTAGGGATGGGAAAGCGTCCACCGAGCCGATCGATCGCCTCGGCCCAAGCCTGCGCGAGCTCGCGGGCCGCAGCGTGCCGTGCCTCGCGATCGATTCCTGGAAGAAGCATGGCACTCGTGCACAGACGCCTGAGGTCGAGATCCAGCGGACCCCATCCGACTTCATCGAAATCGTTGACATCGAAGCAGAGCTCGCCGCTCGCGCCGCGGTAGGTGCCGAAATTCTCGAGGTGCACGTCACCGCCGATGAGGCCCTCGGGTGCTGCTGGCGCGGCGCCCGGAACGCGGCCCTGCAGAAGATCGGCCGCCATCAGGTGGAAGGTTCCGCGCAGGAACGGGAACGATCCCGACGCGAGCGCGTCGAGCTTGCGCCGCAACGCCTCCACCGTCAGGTCGGTCCCGAGGGCTTCATGAAGGACGCGATGCTCTTCCCCTCGCAGTACCTTGCAGGCCGCGATGATCTCCGCAACAGGGTCGCGCTCAGCCACCATCACGCCTCCAATCGGAAGATAGCGAAGCTGTGCCTGCGCAGCCGCTATTGCGCCGGCGCTTGCGGGAGCGTATCCACCGAGGTCCCATGGATCGTCGCGAGCAGATGTATCCCCGCCTCACCGATGGCCAGATTTCGCGCATTTCTGGAATCGGCAAACGTCGCAGCATCTCGGTCGGGGAGGTCCTGTTCGAGCCCGGCGACCGGAATACCAACCTCTTCCTGGTGCTCAACGGAGGCATCGAGATCGTGCGTCAGGTCGCCGGCCGGGAAGAACCAATCACGGTGCTCGGGCCGGGTCAGTTCACCGGCGAGATCAACATGCTTTCGGCCCGGGTTACGTTGGCCCGTGCCCGCGTGGCCGCCGAGGGGTCCGTCGTCGCCCTGGACCGGGACGGCATCCGCGCCGTCGTGCAAGGCGATCCCGAGCTGAGTGAGATCCTCCTGCGTGCCTTCGTCCTCCGGCGCACAGCGCTGATCTCCCAGGCTGAGAACGACCTGGTCCTCCTCGGCTCGAGACACTCCCTGGGCACCTTGCGACTCAAGGAGTTCCTGTCGCGGAACGGCCAACCGTTCACGTACCACGACGTGGAGACAGAGCCGGGAGTGCAGGCGCTGCTCGATCGTTTGCAGATTGGCGTCAACGAAGTGCCGGTGATCATCTGTGAGGAAGGCCACGTCTTCCGAAACCCTTCGATCGAGGCACTTTCGGCAGAGCTCGGGCTGACCGCGAACCTCGACGCCAAGACGGTGAGGGACGTCGTCATCGTCGGCGCAGGACCGGCGGGCCTCGGCGCGGCAGTGTACGCCGCGTCGGAGGGTCTCGATGTGCTGGTGCTGGAGAGCACCGCGCCCGGTGGACAGGCCGGAACGAGCTCGCGGATCGAGAACTATCTGGGGTTCCCCACCGGGATTTCCGGGCAGGCGCTCGCCGGCCGCGCGCTCACCCAGGCGGAAAAATTCGGCGCCGAGGTGGCCATCGCGCGCACGGCGGTCCGCTTCAACTGCAACGACCGTCCCTACCGCGTGCACCTCTCTGACGGCGACGTCGTACAAGCCAGGACGATCGTGATCGCCACCGGCGCCAGGTACCGGAGGCTCGACGTGCCCGAGCTCTCGCGTTTCGAGGGCGCCGGCATCTTCTACAGCGCGACGCACCTCGAGGCGCAGTCGTGCAGGGAAGAGGAGATCGCGATCGTGGGCGGCGGCAATTCGGCAGGGCAAGCCGCCGTCTTCCTCTCTGGCAGTGCGTCGCGGGTGAATGTCGTGGTCCGCGGGCCGGACCTCGCGAAAAGCATGTCCCGCTACCTGATCCAACGCATCGAAAACAGCCGCAACGTTGATTTGCGCACTCGGACACGGATCGATTCGCTCGAGGGCGGCGACCGGCTCGAGCGGATCCGATGGCGTCACGTGGAAACGGGAGAACCGGAGACGCGACCGATCCGCAGCCTGTTCGTCATGACCGGGGCCGATCCGAACACCGCATGGCTCCGGGGATGCGTCGTCCTGGACGAGAAGAACTTCGTCAAGACCGGCGCCGACCTCCGCCCCGAGGAGCTGACCGAAGCGCGCTGGCCTCTTGCGCGGCGACCGTTTCTCATGGAGACGAGCATCCCCGGGATGTTCGCAGTAGGAGACGTGCGCTCGTCCAGCGTGAAGCGGGTCGCCTCGGCGGTCGGCGAGGGCTCGATCTGCGTCCAGCTCATCCACAGGGCGCTGCAGGAGCTCTAAAGCTTTATCCCGGTCCGCGATACCATCCCGCACCGTCGTCCGCGACAAGGACGAGGGGCGGCGAGGCAGGAAAGACGAAATGGGACCTTCCGGTCGGGCCCGGTCTGGATGAGCGCGTCCGGCGAGCGCTCGATGGGCATCCACGTTACAATCCGCTGAACGCCACCCTCGCTTCGTCCTTTCGCCTCCATTTCGGGCGTTAAGCCTGAATCGCAGCTGGCGCCTCGCCAGGAGGCACAATGAAGCGGATGATTCCGATCGTGGATCTGAAGACCGGCGAAGTGTCGGTTCGTTCGAGCGACACCTCGACCCTTGACGTTCCTTTCGATCTCGATCGAGGCAGGGGCGTGGCTTCACTCTTGAAGTCGCACGCCCACTACTTCTCCACGACTGGAAAGAGCGCCATCACGGCAACCTTTGCGAGGCCGCTCTCGTTGCGCGTTCGCGGCGAGGAATGCCTCGTCGCCAATCTTTCTGAAGCGATGACGGAGCGGTGCAGCTTCACCCTATCCGCTGTGGAGCCACGTCAGGACTGAGATGGGAAGAGGGGGGACGCGTCCTCAGGTGGGCCGGCGACGCGTCGCGCGAGTCGAGAAAGATCCGGAGCGCGCGGGCGAGCCCCTCTGGCTCCTCCCAGTGGACGAAGTGGCCGCAGTTCTCGAAGCGGATCAACTCGCAGTTCTCCAGCAAGGCGGCGGTGGCCGTGCCATGGGAGATGGGGAGGATGGTGTCGCGAGCTCCCCAGAAGAGGCGCATGGGTGGAAGCTCGTCGACTTCCGTGATCCGATCGAAGAGGTTTCGCGTCTGGCCCCGCCAGCCGATGACATCGCGCACCGTCCGCGAGAACGCGCGGGCGGTCCCTGGCTGGCGCAGGTAAGAAGTCAGCAAGGCGATCTCGGCCGCTGCATCGCTGGTGGTCGCCCGCGCCATGGCGAAACCCGCAATCGGCCCCATCCAGCGCTGGCCGAAGGCTTCGATCAGGAAGGGCACGGAGGCGATCCTCAGCCATGGATAGACCTCCCGCCCCAGACCGCCAGAGGACAGCAAGCCCAGGCGTCGAATCCGGGGGCGGCATTTCAACAACAGCCATTGAGCAACCCCGCCGCCGTACGAGTGACCGACGACATCCAGATTCCGGAGATCGAGGCGCTCGATGAAGCGCGCGACCTGCGTTGCGTTCCAGTCGAGCGTGTAGGGAGCGTCCGGGCGGCCCGACATTCCGTGGCCTGGAAGGTCTAGCATCAGGACTCGGCGGCCCGGCAGGCGAGGCCAGATCTCCCGCCAAGTGCGGTGTGAGTCGTTGAGGCCATGCAAGAGCAAGACGGGCGGCCCCTCGCCCACCTCGGTCCAGTGAAGCGTCACCTCGCCCAAATCGACGTGATGGTGCTTCGCTTCGCTCGCTAACGGTGTCGCAATCACCTGCGCCGATCTCCTCGACGCCGCTCCCCGACCCGGCGTAACGGAGAGAGAGTGAGCTCCGGTGACGATTCGGCAGCGCCGGTTACGTCCGGCCGTGGCGGTGCTCCCCCTTCGCCGTCCCAGGTCTCCTGGGCGCGATCTGCGTCAATCTTCTCGCGTCGAGCCATTTCGTCCTTCTTCGCCACGGTGCTTCCTCCTTATCGGTTTGATGCGCGGCGCGCCGATGCGTCGCGTCATCCGCCTCGGTGAGCTCGTGGCACAAGCGAGCTCGATTGCGACCAACAGGGGGCCAAACCGTCGAAGCAGCAGCAGCCAGCGGCGAAAGGGAAGCACCGCGTCCATGCGGCGCGTACAATGTCTTCTGCTCGCACAAGCTGCCGTACGGCAGGCAAAGAGGGAAACATGCGCGAATTCGGAGTGAGAAGGTATGGAGAAACCCTGTACTACCACTGCATGGCTGCAAACGCGGCCGACGCCGCCCAGTGGTTCGCGCACGCCCAGCCAGGGCTCGCGGGACACGACTTTCAGGCGCTGGTCAAGGACGTTGCCAACCCCGTCGTTGATGAGATTGGCCTTGGTGGAAATCCGTCCGTCGTTTGGGTTCGCCACGGAGCGCTGACGGAAGGCGCGAAGAAGGCGACCGACCTCAAGCGGACCAGCTATCTTTCGGTCATCGCGGAGAGAGCGATCTGACGGGGATCGGGGGTTCAGGTGGCGCCGACACAGGTTCAGGAAGCGGATCTGAAGCGGGAGCTCCTGCAGCTCGATGAGCTGCTCGGGGACACGCGCGTCCGCTTCCGCCACGGCCAGACACAGTTTGCTTCCTCGCAGAAGCTCATCGACGTCGACCTGGAGATCCGAAGCGCGCGTGCACGGCCCCTCTCGGCGGAGCTGCAGCTCGATGTCCGCCGGCTCTTGGCGCGTCTACGCGCGCTCGATCCACACTGAGCGCGCGCCGCCCAGGGAGTTCCAGATGCTCGCCAACCAAACCTGGAAGCCGCCATTGCTGCGCAAGGGCAAGGAGGTGGCGGAGCTTCTCGAGGCAGTGCTCTGGGGCAAGGACGTCGATCTCGCGTGCCTGCCGGCGCCCGCGAGCGCCGGCGAAGACCCAGAGCTACGGCTGCGAAGCTTCCTCGAGCGGATCGATCGCGCCATCCAGGCATTCGATACCGACCAATACGGCCGCTGCGAGATCTGTGGAGTCGATCTCGAGCGGCGTTCGATGGAACAGCAACCGTGGCTGGCAAGCTGTCCGGCGCACGCGGGCCGCTGGGCTTCCTGAGAACGTCTAGGAGCCGCTGATGGGCCGAGACTCGCCGCTGGCGAGCTCGAGCGGAAAGCGCTCGCGCATCATGCCCAGGACCAGGTCTTCCACCGCGGTCTCCGAGCGAAGGGTGAGCGCTTGCGCGACGAGCGCCTCCATCTCGTCGATCCTGCTGGCGCTGATGACCGATCTCACGGCCGGGATCAGGCGAGGGGACATGGAGAGGCTGCGCAGTCCAAGCCCGATGAGGACCCAGGTAAAGGCTGGGTCTCCGGCCATGTCACCGCAGATGGCGATGGGTATGCCCGCCCCGTTCGCGCCGTCGATGGCGCTCTTGAGCAGGCGAAGAACGGCGGGATGGAGCGGATGGTAGAGATGTGCGACGTCTTCGTTCTCCCGGTCTGCGGCGAATGTGTACTGGATGAGGTCGTTGGTTCCGATGCTGAAGAAGCTCGAGCTCTTCGCCAGGTGATCGGTGCTCAATGCCGCACTCGGGGTCTCGATCATGACTCCGATCGGGAGGTTGCGATCGAAGGCCACACCCTCGCGCGCGAGCTCCTCGGCGGTCTCGGCGCAGAGCCGCTGCGCCTCGTCGAGCTCCGAGATCCCGGACACCAGCGGGAACATGATTCGCAACGGGCCCACAGCCGAGGCGCGGTAGAGTGCCCGGAGCTGCGTCCGGAAAATGTCCGGGCGCAGGAAGGAGAAGCGGATGGCGCGCACGCCGAGGCTCGGATTCGCGCCTCGCGGCATCGCCGCCGCCAGGGGCAGCTTCTCTCCTCCGATGTCGAGCGTCCGGAAGGTCGCTGGCCGGCCGCCGAGAGCGGCGAGCACTGCCACCGCGTCCTGGAACTGCTCCTCCTCGCTCGGAAGCTCGGGGCGGTCGAGATACAAGAATTCCGTTCGGAACAGGCCCACCGCCTCCGCACCGAACTCGAGGGCGGCCGATACTTCCGAAGGCGCCTCGATGTTGGCGGAGAGCTCGATCCGCACGCCGTCGCGGGTGACGACCGGACCCATTCCCCGGGATTTCAGCGCTTGCAGCCGTGACCGTTCCCGGTCCCGGCGCTCCTCGTACAGCTTGATCGTTTCGGCGTCCGGGTTGACGATCACCTCGCCGAGCGATCCGTCCACGACCAGCCTGTCACCGGGATGGACCGCTGAGCGCAGACCGCGCACGCCGACGACGAAGGGTATCTCGAACGCCCTCAGGATGATGCTAGCGTGCGATGTCTTGCCACCGCGCTCGGCCGCGAAACCGACCATGCCGGACCGGGGCAGGTGCAAGGCATCGATCGGAGACAGTATGGAACCGACTCCGATCGTGCCGGGAGCGAACGAGGTGTCTGTCGACACTTCCGGTAAACCGAGCAGCGTGCGCAGCAGACGGTCGCCGATGGCCTCGATGTCCGCACGCCGCTCGCGCAAATACGGATCCTCCATCCGGCCGAACTTCGCGGCGATCGCGTCGATCACCCGGCGCACGGCGCCCTCGGCGGCGATCTCGTCGCTCTCGATCAGGCGCCGCGTTCCGCCCACGATCTCGTCGTCCCTGAGCATCATCCGATGAGCTTCTAGGAGAAGGTGTCCTTCGTGTAGATGTTCCGATTCCAGCCGCGCCGAGAGCACCGCGAGCCGCTCGTCAGTCGAAGTCACCGCGCTGATAAGCCGGGCGACTTCCACGGGCACGAGATCTCGCGAGATCTGGCGTTCGACGACGATTACGGGCGGAACCAGCAGGTGTGCCGGACCGATGGCAATGCCGTCTGAGGCAGCCGTGCCGCTAAGTACCCTGCTCGCGGTCATGGGCCGCGGACACTAGCCTCCGCGACCCGCTCAAACAAGGCTATGGGTGCTCCCTCCTGGGTGTGTGGCTGACTCCGCTTCTCACCGGAGCGCGGCTCGATTTCCGTCGTGGGCCCTCTGCGTCTCGAGCCGGTCGACGACGAGGCGCTTCTTCGCGCAGGCGAGAAATGCAGTCTGACAGTCTGAAGGGCGCGGTCCTCGGACTGCGCGAGGATCAAGTACCGAATGGACGGCGGGTACTGGCCGTCGTAATCCCGCGATGAGCGGACAGGTCGCTCCAGTGTGGATGTGGTTTTCCACTTGCTTTGATGCTGGGGGCCGAGGTCAACGCCGTGATCCGGCGTCCACCGGACGAGGGGCATCCTCGCGATTGCCCAACGGCAGAGTGAAGAAGAACGTGCTGCCCGTCCCAGTCTCGCTATCCGCCCAGATCTGGCCCCTGTGCGCGTCTACGATCCCTTTGGCGATGGCGAGCCCCAGACCGGCGCCCAGCCGCGCGGTCTTCCTCGCTTGCCAGAAGCGCTCGAAGATATGCGGGAGCTCATCCGCTGCGATCCCGGAGCCGGTGTCGGCGACCGAGAACCGGACCTCGCGATCGGCAAGCTCGGCCCTGACGGTGATAGCGCCG
Organism: Deltaproteobacteria bacterium; assembly: GCA_005879535.1. Lineage (NCBI taxonomy): Bacteria > Pseudomonadati > Myxococcota > Myxococcia > Deltaproteobacteria bacterium. The sequence goes on from VBKI01000071.1 coordinate 9,461, forward strand.
CCTTCCGAGGTGAACTTGATCGAATTCCCAATGAGGTTCGAGAGAACCCGGAGGATCCGCGGTCGATCGCACCGGAGGTAGACCTCCCCGCCAGGGAGTTGTCTTTCGAGCCGAAGCCTCTTCTGCTGGGCGAGCGGCTGCATCAGATCCAAGGCTTCGGCGAGCAGCCCCCCAACCGCGCAGCGCTGCTCCTCGATCGTGAGACGCCCGGCCTCGATCCTGGCGATGTCGAGGAGATCCTCGATGAGGTGCTTCATCGCATCCGCGGATTTTCGTAGCGACTCGACCCATCTTCGGCGCTTTTCGTCAGGCGCCTCGCTCCTCGCGAGAAGCTCGGCGGTCGTGACGATCGTGGCAAGCGGGTTTTTCAGATCGTGCGATACCGCGGCGATCAATTCGTCTCGCGTGCCGGTGGCCTTCGTGGCGTGCAGGTAGAGCCGCGCGTTGTCGATGGCGAGGGCGGCGCGGTGCGCGATCTCTTCGGCGAATGCGAGATCCAAAGACGAATAGCGACGGCCGGAGGACGCTGTCGCGAAGGTGAGCACGCCGAGGTTCTGCCCACGCGCCAGAAGCGGGACGACGATCATCGACTGAAGACCGGCCGTTCGAAGCATCTCCTCGCCCTCCGGAGTATCCTGGAGATCCGAATCGGCAAGCTCGGCGAGAAGGAGCGGCTTGCCCGACTCGAGCACCTTCGCCTGGGGCGACTGCGAGCCCGGGCTGGGCGCAAGCAGCCGGACGCGCTCGGCGAGATCGCGCAGCTTCCGATCGGCGAAGACGACCTCGAGGCGGCGGACCTCGCCGTCCTCCCCGATCTCATCGAGGAAGCAGACGTCGCCGAGAACCGGGACCGCAAGGCGAACTACCGCTGCGACCGTGACACGGTAGTCGAGCGAGGCGGCGAGGATGGCGCTCGCCTCCGCGAGAAAGCGCTGCACCCTCTCGACTTGCTTGCGCTGCGTAATGTCATGGAAGGTCGCGACGCCGGATACGATGCGCCGGTCCGGCGCCTCGATGGGAGCCGAGGAGACGAGCATGGTGCCGCGCGTTCCGTCGCTGCGGAGATACTCGATTTCCTCCTCCGTCACGATCTCGCCCCTTGCGATGGACCGGACGAGCGGCCATTCCTCGGGCTCATACGCCCGGCCATCCTCCGGGTGAAACCCCCGGTACTCGCGGTATTCGGCGGTCCCGGCGCCCAGCGCTATCGGGCGTTCCCAGATCTGCTCCGCCTGCTTGTTGGCGAGGAGCAGCTCTCCGCCAGGAGCTTCACCGATGATGACGCCAGCGGGCATCCGATCCAGCACCGTCTTGAGCCAGCTGCGCTCGGCCTCGGTATGAGCCTCGCGCACCTCTGCCGCCGCGCGTCTTGCCTCGGCCTTCGCTTGCTTCGCCTCGATGGCCGCCTGCCGATCGAGCGCGACGGCGAGCTGGTTGACAACGGCGTTGACGAAAACGAGATCGAGCTCGTCCAGGCGCGGCGCCGTTTCGAACTGAAGAGCGCCGAAGATCGGGCGGTGGTCGACGACGAGTGGAAGCAAGACGAAGCTCGTCGCGTCCTCCGCCTCGAGCCGCACGTCGTCGCGGAGCGGACCGGGAAGCGTTCGAGCCGCGACAGCGTCCAGGTCAACGCCGGAACGTACGAGGTAGGAGTACGAGCCGCGCGCACGGGCTTTGGCCGCCCGCAGCCTCTCCTCGCTCTCGGCGTCCGCCTTCCAGACGATGGTCCGCGAAGGGCCGGCACTCTCCAGGATGAAGATCACGCTGCGCAGGGGAAGCGCTTGCCCCACGATGCCGACGATCGCCGTGATCGTCTCCTCGACGTTTTCGAAGGACGTGAGCAGCTTGCTGATCTCGTAGAGCTGGCGGAGGCGAAGATACGCCCGCGCCTGCGCTTCCGGTCCTGGGGCCGCCGGTCCTTCCCCGGCTTCCGGACCCCTGCTCTCCTTTCGACGCTCGGCGCTCATCGGCCCCTCCACGTGCTCCTGCCGCGGTCGACCTTCGCCCGCGTAGGGGTGGCTTCGTCGATGCGCTCCGCGATCCGAATCCCGCCTTTTGCGATGTCGAAGTAGAAGGTTCCCCGGTCGTGGAGGCTGCCCCGCGTCTTCACCACCGCGAGGGTCGGACGAATCGCCCCCGGCACCTGCGCGTACCGGAGCATGATGATGTTGTCAGCGACCGGAGAGAAGCCGCCATCGGTGATGGAGTCGGTAGCGTACATCGCCTGCGACTCGAGCGTGAGGAGGCTCGTCACGTCGAGCGCCTTGAACTGGGCGGCGAGGCCGTAGAGGAGTTGCCGCAACTCTTCGGAAGACAAGCCCTCCGTCACGACATGGCTCGCGCTGTCGAGGACCAGCCTCCGCGCTCTGCGCGCCCCGATCTTGTCGGTCAGGATGGCGAGGAATTGGTTCGCGCGGACGTGCGCCCTGGAGAGAAAGACAATCTCCGCGAGACCCTTCTCGACAGCCTCGCCCAAAGGCAGCGCGAGCGCCTCAGCAGTCTTGAGGATCTGAGCGGGCCCCTCCTCGAGGGCCACGTACAGCCCCGGCTCCTTGCGCTTTGCGCCCTCGAGAATGAACTGCACCCCGAGCGTCGTCTTTCCGATGCCGGCGCTTCCCGACACCAGCGTGACGCTCCGTTCGAGCAGCCCTCCGCCGAGCAGCTCGTCGAGGCCAGGAACTCCGGAGGAAGACCGACGCGAAGTCTCCATCGCAGCCGGAGGCTTCTCGGCCGCGGGCTCCGCGGGGTAGCGGGGAAAGATATTGATCCCGCCCGGTCCGATGATCAGGTTGTGCCGGCCCTTGGAGTGGTCGAGGTGAGCAGGATGACGCCGTCGACCACCGTCTCCTCCACACCGAAGCGGCTGAGCTGCGAGGAGCCGTAGGGGATGTCGGTAGCGAAGAAGCCGACCGCGGCAGCGTTCTGGACGATGGTCGCGAGCTGGAAGGTTTTCTCGCGGCTGATCTGAGGATCCTTGATCTTGTGCAGGAAGACCGAGAGCGAGTCGAGGACGACGCGTCTCGCTCCCAGCTCCTGCACCCGCTCGCGCATCATGAGGAGGTGCGCCTCCACCATGATGTCAGGCTGGGGGATGAAGACGATCTCGACCATCCCGCGATCGATCTCCGCGTCGAGGTCCCAGCCGAGCCCCCGGCCGATGGCGCGCAGCCGTTCCTCGGTCTCCTCGAAGGAGAAGACGATTCCCTTCTCGCCCGCCTGGGCGCCGCGGTAGATGAATTCGAGTCCGAGAACCGTCTTGCCGGTCCCGGCCACGCCCGCGATGAGCAGGGAGGAGCCGAGCGGGATGCCATCACCGAGAAGGTCGTCCAGCCTGGACATGCCCGTCTTGAGGCGCTTCGTATCGGCCGTGTTCCGGTCCTCGCGGTGGATGGTGACGCGCGGAGCGAAGACCTCGATGCCGTTGGAGGTGATGACGAACGAGTGCTCGTCGCGGCTATGGTTGGTCCCGCGCATCTTGGAGATCTGGATGAAGCGCTGCTGCTCGCCGGACTGCTCGCGCTGGTGGAGCGTCAGCATGCCGTCGACGACGGAAAAGAGCGGGTTCGTTTCGATGTCCCTCGGAGCATACTCGCCGAGGAGCAGGGCCGTGGTCTCCCACGCCATCAGATTCACGGCGATCTCATAGCTGAACTTCCGCAGCTGTTCGTGCGACTTCGCCAGGTCATCGAACGCCTTGAAGCTGTCGATCACGACGATGGCGGGCTTCACTTTCTTGACGTGCTCCATGATCAGCGTGGAGGCTGGTTCGAGCCCCTCGGCCCGCAGGATGACGCCCAGGTCGACGAACTGGATGCCCGCCTCGATCTTCCTCGCGTCGAAGAACTGGAACTGGGTCAGGTAGCGCAGGGTCTTGGCGGTCGGCTCCGAGAGCGTGTTGAAATAGAGCACGCGCGTCTCGGGCGAGGCGTTGTGGAAGCAGATCTGCTGGGCGAGGATCGTCTTGCCCGCGCCCGGCGGCCCGCCGACGACGGCGACCGTTCCCTTCGGTAGCCCACCGAGGAAGAGCGCGTCGAGGTTCCGCACGCCGGTCTTGACGCGCGCAACGTCACTGTTTTCATTCATGACTTTGCTTCCTCGCCGTGGACTGCATCCTTCGCCGCGACCTTCGCGAGCTCCGCGTGAAGCGCGGGGGTGAGGACTTCGGCGGTCAGGTTGCCCAGGACTGTCAGGAACTCCACCAGGATGAAACGGATCCCCTCCCCGAGCTGATCGCGGTGCAAGCTGCCGGCGCCTTGGCGGAACTTGTCGCTGCGGAGACCGGTTGCGTCCACCTCGAGCGGTGAGAGTAACGGGAACCGCTCGGCGGCAGTGTAAAGCACGCGATCGAGGATGGCCTTGAGCGTGACGTCACCGAGCGTAACGCGGGCGCGCCGCCACATCGCGCCGAAAGCGCTCTCGAAAGCGTCGAAGAGCCGTTCGGGCGGAGCCTCCTTGGCGGCCCGCTCCATCCAGGCGTCCACGCGCGCGCGGTGATTGTTCCCGTCAAGCACCGAGGTTCCCGTCGAGGACGCGTGCTGGTCGGAGTGCAACATAATGTGGATGATTAGATGCCGCACGACCCGCAGCGCTGCTGCGCGTCCGATGGCAGGACTAGAACACCTGGCGCAGCACGAGCGTGGAGGCGAGGTCCGTTCGTCCCCTCGCCAGCCGCAAGTGCCAGCAGGCGCCGCCACGCGCCAAGCAGAACCTCGACCGTACAGAGCACTGGGTCGTCTCTGCGGGGCACAACCGAGCTTTCGGCGCGCCCAATTAGAGCACTCAATCGTACGCGACAGAAATACAGAAATGTCGAGCGCAGTTCCGGACAGTCGGATCGCCGGCGAGCCTTCACTTCACGACGTGATGTCACCCGCCGACTTCAGGCTCCCCGGCTTCAATCCAACCAGCGTCAAAATGTGATCAAGCGATGGGCATCGCTCTACCCATCCCCTGCTCACCGGGACTCGAGTCGGTCTGCACCTTGATCTGCCGCGGCTTCGTCTCCGCCTTCTTGGGAAGGAAGATGCGCAGCACGCCATCGCGGCTCTGCGCGGTGACGTTCCCCATCTCCACTGTCGAGGGCAGCGTGAAGCTGCGGCTGAAGCTGCCGTAGGACCGCTCGACACGGTGATACCGCTCTTGCTTGTCGGCGTTCTCGAGCTTGCGCTCGCCGCGCAGGTTCAGCGCGTTACCCTCGAGCTGGATGTCGACATCGTTGGCATCGACCTCCGGCAACTCGACCTTCAGCATGATGCCGTCGTTGTCCTCGAAAACGTCGACGAGCGGCGACCAGCCGCCGCCTGTGCCCTGGGTTTCTTCGTAAGGCTGCTCGAAGTGCTGGTGGAAGAGCTGGTGCCGCATCTGCTGCATCGCTTCACGAAGCGGGTCGTACCTCACGATGAACATTTGAATCCTCCCCGCTGAACGGGCGCCTCGATCGGCGCGGGGGAGGCCATCGACTGATCCACGACCTCCAGCCACGCCAACGTAACCACAAGGAAGGGCTCGTCAAGCACGCGACGAGGGGGAGTCGAAGTCCGTGCTGATCCCGGCAATAAAAGTTCGGCGCCCGCGAACTCCGGTAGAACGGCGCAATGGCCACCTCCGGACCGGCTCGCCCCGCCTCGCAGGTCACGCTCAAGACCGTCTTCACCGTCTGCTTCGGCGTCCTGGCCGTCACGGCCCTGGTCTTCTTCCTGCTGAGAACGCAGGTCTCGGTCACCCTCTCGCTCGGAGCGGGCATGTTGGCCGTGGCCATGAACCACGCGGCCGAAGCGCTGACCCGGCGTGGCCTGCCGCGCAAGGTCGCCGTACCCGCCGTCGTAGTCACGCTGCTCGCGCTGAGCGCCGGCTTGAGCGTCATGCTGATTCCGCCCGTGGCGAGTCAGGCCAAAGCGTTGTTCGCCGCGGCGCCCATGCTCTGGCAGAAGATCCAGCAGACGCGGCTGTTCCTCGCCTTGGACGCGCACTTCGATCTCGCCGAGCAGTTCCGCCAGGCAGTGCCGACGGCGGCGGGCGCCGTGGCCCCCGTGCTCACGGCCATCGGCAGCCTCCTCAGCGCGATGGCGGGCCTGGTGACCCTGCTGCTGCTGGCCATCTTCATGCTGCTCTTCGGCCGCGGCCTGGTCGTCGCGACGCTCGCCGAGGCTTCGCCACCGAACCGGCGGCGCTACGAGCGCGTCGTCGAGAAGGTCTACGGCTCTGTCGGCGGCTACGTCGGGGGGCTGATCGGGATCTGCTCGATCAACGCGACTTTGACGACGATCTTCCTGGCCATCACGGGCATGCCGTTCTTTCTCCCGCTTGGAATCATGAGCGGTGCGTCCAGCGCCATCCCCTACGCCGGTCCGCTGGTCGCAGGCAGCTCCATCACCCTGCTCGCTCTGATCACCGGCGGGCCGCTGAAGGCGGTCGCCACCGGCATCTATTTCATTGTCTACGGGCAGCTCGAAGGCAGCCTGTTCAGCCCCCTCATCTTCCGCCACACGGTGCACGTCAACCCTCTCATCACCACGCTGGCCATCCTGTTCATGGCGGAGTTCATGGGGCTCCCGGGTGCCATCATCGCGGTCCCGGCGGCGGCGACGGCGCAGATCGTGATTCGGGAGATCCTGTCGCTGCGCAAGGAGCGGGACGACGATCTGCGACGCGAGCCCGCATGAAGGCGGACCCTGCGCGCAGAAAAGCCAACTCAGGCCACGCTGTAAACTCCTTATTGTGCGGCCCGCGTGACCGCGACCGGTTCGCCGCGCGTGGATCCTCGGCTGCTGTCGACGCTGAAGGCGCCTGCTCCTCTTCCAAGAACGATCAATAGCCCGCCGCCGATGCCGAGGTTCTTGAGGAAGTTGACCATCTCCATCTGCTGCTGCGCAGCAGGGACTGCCCAGAAGTTGTGGAACACAAGCGTCACTGGCACGAGGAAGACGAGCAGCGCGAGCGCACCCCAGCGGGCCCTGAACCCCACGACGATGGAGACGGCCCCGAGCAACTCGAGGGCGGTGGCGATCGCGAGCAGAATCTCCGGAACGCCCTTGCTGGCCGCGTACGCGACGGTTCCGCGCCAGGCCGCGAGCTTTCCGAGTCCGCTGACGACGAAGATCGTTCCGAGCGCAACGCGACCGACGACCTGCGCCCACTTCGAGATGACATCCATGTGCTCCTCCGTTCTACACACCCCATAGCCGGTCGAGGCACCCGCCGCAGCATCAGCACGAGAAATTCGTGCAAGCTTTGGAAGCCTGGGTCAGCGCAGGCATGCCCTGCCCGCACGGTGGATGAAGGACGCTGCGAGCGGCGCCTTTTCGAGGCAACGCTCGACCACTCCGTCGCGCATCCGGCTCCCAAGGCGCACATGTCTGGGACGAAAATGTCGCTCAGGAAAAATTGCGCAGTGCGGCATGCCTAACTACGTTCGGCGCCATGGCGGACTTCAAGTCAGGCCCGCGCGCGCACCTGGACGAGTGGGTCGCGCCCGACATCGCCGACGAGCTGGGATTTCTGCGCGCCGGCAAGATCCTCGAGTGGATGGACGTCGTCGGCGTTCTGGCGGCGACGCGCCACTGCCGGCGCCCGGTTGTCACTGCCTCCGTCGATGCAATGGAACTGCGGCACCCGATCAAGATCGGCGAGCGGGTCACGATGACCGCCGAGGTGGCCTACACCTCTCCCCGGAGCATCGGCGTTTGTGTCGCGATGACGCACGGCCTTCCCACCGCAGGCACCGCGCGAGAATCGGTCGCAGGCTACATGACCTTCGTCGCTCTCGACGACGCGGGAAAACCAGGTCCCGTGCCGCAGCTGCATCCAGAGACCCTGGAGGAGATCACGCGCTTCGACGAGGGCCGGCTGCGCCGTGAGTTCCGCGACAAGCTGGCGAGCGGGCAGTTGCGCGGTCCGCCGGGCGGAGGCGGCTCCGCGGACAACACGCTGCTCATCCGCGAGTTCCTCAAGCTCCTTCCCGCGTTTCGCCTGCCATGGGAGCGCGCGGAAAAGCCGCGGCAGCGGCATCTCTCGTACGTCCACAAGATCGAGCCCATCCGCTCCAGCCGCCTCAACTTCCACGGCACGCTCTACGGCGGCACATTGATGCGCTGGATCGAAACGAGCGCGAATCTGTCTGCACGGGCGTGGCTCCGCGGCGAGCCGGTCCGGTTGGCCGGACTGCACGGCCTGAACTTCATCCGGCCAGTGACCCGGCACGTGTTCGTGCACATCCGCTCCGTGGTCGCGCACGCGACGCCGGAATCGATGACTGTGCTGGTGAACGTCCATGCGGAAAATCCGCTCTCTGACGGCCAGGAGGAAACGCTGCGCGCATTCCTGACCTACGCCCCGGCCCGCGAGGGATTCCGCGTCTCGCCCCTGCAATGCGAGGGCGAGGAAGAGCGAGCGCTGTTCGAGGAAGTGGAGCACCGGCTGGCGCTGCACCGGAGCCTCGCATCCGTCGCGTAGAATGCATCGGGCTCAGTGGTCGACGACCGGAATGACGTCGTAAGTCTTTTGCGATGCCGGCGCGGTTGCACGCGACGCGAGGGCGAGCGCGCACAGGTACAGCAGCGCGGCGCATCCGAGCGAAAGGCGGACGGCTTCCGCCGCCGGCCGGCCGTGGAAGGACGACGCGAACACGGCGATGCCGAGGGCCGTGCCGACCTGACGGCTCGTATTCAGCACCGCGCCGCCGATGCCCGCCAGCGAGGAAGGCACGCTGGCCAGGATCGCGGCGTTCATCGAGGGCGCGACCAGAGCTGCCCCAAGGCCGGTGAGCGCCAGGAGAGGCCCTTCCATGAAGAGGGGCGCCGAGGCCGGCAGCTCGGCGAGCCCCACTGCACTGGCGCAGAGGACGGCGAGCCCACCGACCATCGGCGCGCGCGTTCCGTAGCGACCAGCCAGTCGCCCTGCGACGATGCTCGTCACGCCGAAGAAAACGCTGACGATACCGAAGAGCAGCCCCGCGGCCGCTGGACTATGTCCCTGGACGTCCTGGAACTCGATCGAGAGCACGAACAGGCCGCCGAAGAAGCCGGCAGCGTAAACCAGGGCTGCCGCCGCCGTGGTGGTGAAGGTCCGATCGCGAAAGAGGTGGAGCGGCAGCATCGGATCCGCGCTGCGTCGCTCGAGCGCGACGAACGCGGCGATTCCGCCGGCAGCGCAGACGAACGCGAGCACGATGAGTGGCGACGACCAGCCCCGAGCGGACCGTTCGATCAGCGCCCAGGTCAAGGCGGCGAGTCCGAACGCTCCCGCCGCTTGCGCACCTAGATCGAACGCCCTCGTCGCGGACGCGGGGCTGCGCTGCACAAAGCGGAGCGCCAGCAGGACGCCGAGCACGCCGATCGGGACGTTGATGAGGAAGATGCTCCGCCATCCGAATGCGTGGATGAGGGCACCGCCGACCAACGGACCGCTCGCGCCGGTCACGGCCGTGAGGCTGCTCCAGATGCCGATTGCCCGCGCGCGCTCGACGGGCTCGGGATAGGCGCTGCGGAGGATCGACAGCGATGCGGGCATGAAGAGCGCCGCGCCCATCCCTTGGAGGACCCGGGCGGCGATGAGCCAGCCGATGTCGGGCGCGGCGACGCACATCGCGGAGGCGGCGGTGAAGACGACGAGCCCAGCGGTGAACAACCGCCGCGCGCCGAGGCGGTCGCCCAGGCCTCCGGCCAGAAGCAGCAAGCTGGCGAACGGCAACGTGTACCCATCGACGACCCAGGAGAGGCCGGCTGCGTCGGTGTGCAGGTCCGCGCGGATGCTGGGAAGGGCGACGTTGCCGGCGGTGACGTCGAGCAATGCCATGCCCAGACCGAAGCTGCTGGCGATGAGGGTGAATCGGGGGTCGGGATGTGGCCGGGGCATGCATGCCTCCGCGCGGGTCCGCCGGGATAGATGCATGCGCTACTCGGAGGGTGGCCTCGCCCGCGCATGTAAACCATGCAATTCTGCATGGCATGGCGGACTGGGACGCGGTGCGCTTCTTCCTCGAGCTGGCGCGCGCGAAAACCCTGGCGCGCGCCGCGCGCAGGCTGCGGGTCGATTACACGACGGTGGGCCGGCGGGTCTCCGCCTTCGAGCGCGAGCTCGGCGCGAAGCTCTTCGAGCGGACCCCCGACGGGTTCGTGCTCACCGACGCGGGCGAGAGCATCCGCGCCGCCGCGGAGCAAATGGAGCAGTCCGCCCTCGCCGTCGAGCAGCGGGCGCTCGGCGCTGACCGCCGCCTGTCGGGCACCGTGCGCATCGCCGCAGCCGAATCGGCTGGCCACGCGGTGGTCCTCCCGGCCATGCGCGAGCTGCACCGGCGCCACCCGGAGATCCGGCTGCACTTGCAGACGGGACTTGCGCGCCTGGACATCGCGCGGCGGGAGGCGGACCTGGCGCTCCGCTTCACGTCACCCGAATCCGGCGATCTGCGCTTCCGCCGGCTGACGGCGATCGGGTTCGCACTCTACGCGTCCGCGGATTACCTCGCGCGGCACCGCCCGCCCGCGCCTGGAGCAGGGTTCGCCGGGCACGACGCGGTCCTCTTCGAGGAAGGCTTCCGCGGGGCGCCGGCATTTGCGTCGCTCACTCACTCGCTGCGCGACGCCCGCGCTGCCGTCCGAGCGAACAGCATGCTGTCGCTGGTCGAAGCCGTAGCGAACGGCCTCGGCGTGGGAGCGCTCACGTGCTGCCTGGGCGATACGGATCCGCGGCTGCGCCGCGTCTTCCCCGATCTACCCGTGGAGCGCGTCGATCTGTGGCTGGTCGTGCACGCGGACGTCCAGCGCACCGGACGCATCCGCGCGCTCATTGCGGCGCTGGAAGCGCGCTGCAGGGAAGCAGCCGCGGTGCTGCGGGGATGATCATGGCCTTGAAGGTCCTCGACGTCAGCGCTCGGCGCTTCGAGTAGTGAGTCGAGAGTTCATCGGCCGCCGGCGACGTCGATGAACGTGCCTGTCGTGTAGGAAGCCTCGTCCGAGAGCAACCAGAGAACGGCGCGAGCAACCTCGGCAGCCTGGCCGCCCCGCCCCATCGGCTGCAGAGGGCCCAGTCGCGCAACGCGTCCCGGCTCACCGCCGCTCGCGTGGATCCCCGTGTCGATGATGCCCGCTCGCACGCCGTTGACGCGAATCCCTTCGCCGGCGACTTCCCTGGAGAGACCGATGGTCAGGGCGTCCAGCGCCGCTTTCGACGCGGCGTAGTCGACGTACTCACCCGGCGCGCCGAGGACGGCCGCGCGCGAGGAGACATTCACGATCGCTCCCCCGCGACCCCCGTGCCGGTTGGACATCCGGCGGACGGCCTCGCGCGCGCACAGAAACGCCCCGGTCACGTTGGTCGCGAATACCCGGCTGATGCGTGCCGCATCCATGTGTTCGACGCGCGTCTGCCCCTCGAGGATGCCCGCATTGTTCACCAGCCCCGCCACGACGCCCACCGTCGCATCCACGGTCTCGAAGAGACGCACGACATCGGGCTCGCTGGCGACGTCGGCCTGGACGGCGATCGCCCTGCGGCCCGCCGCGCGCACATCGGCAACCACGGCGGCGGCAGCGGCTTCGTTCGTGCGGAAGTTCACGCACACGTCATGGCCGCGTTCCGCCGCCAGGCGCGCGGTCGCCGCGCCGATCCCGCGGCTCGCACCGGTGATGACCATGACCGACATCGCGTGGAGGTTTTAGCGCAGCGCGCGGTCGTCTGCGCGCGCCGGAGTCGCTGGATGTCCGGATGCGCTGTTTCAGCATCTCCGTGCGGCCGGACGGCTGGAAGCTGGGGAATAGACGGCCGGCTGATCGCATCATTGGGAGTGCAACAAACACAAACCGCCAAAGGACAATCATATGAAGAATTGCAATGCACCAGAAAATCGGACCACAAGTCGCATCGTGCCCATGGCTTGGGCCACTGCTCTCGCGGCGGCGTTCGCGATCGCGCTGCCGCAGCCGGCCTACGCCGACGATCTCACGCCGCCACCCGTGCCCGACAAGCTCAAAGTGGAAGCGGGGAACGAGGTGTTCCTCGTGGGTCATGGCGTCGGCACCCAGAACTACATCTGCGTGCCCTCAGGCACTGGCGTCGCCTATACGCTCTTCACGCCGCAGGCCACTTTGTTCAGCGACGATGAGAAGCAACTCACCACCCACTTCTTCAGCCCCAACCCGTTTGAGAACAACACGAATCCAGCGGTGGTAGCCGTTGGCACGATTCGGGCCACGTGGCAACACTCCCGGGACACGAGCACCGTTTGGGCCAAACTGAAAGAGTCCTCCACCGACGCCCCTTTCGTCGCACCGAATGCCATCGCCTGGCTCCTGCTGACGGCCGTCAAAGGGGAAGACGGACCCACCGGTGGTGGCACGCTGACGAAGACCACCTTCATTCAGCGGCTGAACACCTCTGGAGGGCTCGCACCGTCGACGGGCTGCAGTTCGCCAACAGACGTCGGCCACTCGGCGTTCGTGCCTTACAAGGCCGACTACTTCTTCTACAAGAAGGCCGGTGAAGACCAGGCGGACCAGAGCAACTAGGATCTCTGCTCGAGGACTGTGGAAGAACCGGACGGCGCAACCGTCCGGTTCTCCGTACTTCGCAGTTCGTCCAATGCGCCGCCCATGGGCTGAGGGACTTTCACAGTCATGTTTCAGAACCAGTCCAGCGGCCGTGCATCTGAACGGCTGGTCCTCACGCAAATGACAGAGAGCTCCGCTGTGTCCGACGCCTCCGCTCTTCAAACCGTGCGACCCAGCCGGATCGAGGCAATCTTCGCCTTTCTTGCGATCTACGTGATCTGGGGCTCGACCTTCCTCGCAATCCGCTACGCGGTCGAATCGATCCCCCCTTTGTTCACGGCCGCGATCCGGCATTTGCTTGCCGGGTCCATTCTCCTCGGCTGGGCACTCTGGAAAGGAGAGCGGCCGACGCGCCAGGGACTGCGCGCGGGGATCATTCTCGGCTTCCTCTTCTTTTTCGTCAGTCACGGGCTGCTGCACTGGGCCGAGCTGAACGTGCCTTCCGGTGTGGCCGCATTGGTGATCGCCATCGAGCCGGCGATCGTTGCCCTTCTGCTACCGGTCCTGAAGTTGGGTCCGCGGCCACGAGGCATGACCTGGTCGGGACTCGCGGTGGGTGCGGTCAGCGTCGCACTGCTCTTCCGCCCGGATGTATCCGCCGAGCCGGGGGTGCTGATCGGGCTTGTCGCAGTTCTCGTCAGCGCCATCGCATGGTCGCTTGGCATCGTCTATTCCCGCAAGCTGCAGCCCGCAAACGGTTCCACGCTGAACGCGGCCTTGCCGCTGCTGTGCGGCTCCTTGATGCTGCTGGCAGGCGGACTCATCCGAGGGGAGCATCACGCGTTTCAATTCAGCCAGATCTTGCCGGAATCATTTGTCGGACTCCTCTTTCTCATCTTCTTCGGGTCGCTGACGGCGTTCAGCGCCTATGCATGGCTGCTCAAGCACTACTCGCCGACCCTGGTCGCAACCCATACGTACGTGAACCCGATCGTGGCAGTACTCCTGGGATGGGCGCTGGCCGGCGAAAAGCTCACCGGCTCAATCGTGTTGTCGATGGCGTTGGCCATCCTGGCCATCTCGCTGGTGAACCGCGGAAGTCAAGCCGGATGAAAATGAGAGCCAACCGCATTGGCCCCTCAAGACGCCTTGCGGACCGGCTGCTTGCGCCTGCCCGCGCGCACCCGCGGTGAGTCGGCTCGCTGCTGCGCGCCGCGCGCGGCGAGGATTGCCGGGATCAGCCCGGGAAAGCGCTGGTCGATCTCGGCGCACCGGGACGAGTTCTGCATCTCGACGCCACGGCGCTCGCTGCGGATCAGTCCGGCCTCCCTGAGCACGCGGAAGTGCTGTGAGAGCGTCGACTTGGGCACGGTCTTGTCGCTGACTGAGAGAAGGCTCGAGCAGCTCCGCGAGCAGGTGGAAGCCACCAACTCGGTATAGAGCGCCAGGCGCACCGGATCCGCGAGCGCGTGCAGGATCCCCTCGACGGTGACCTCTTCGATGGCGGGGTGGAACAGGGGCCTCACGACTTCAAGTCTAAGCGTTGCGAGGGATTTGTTCAATAGTTCGAATCTTCCGAACTATGGAAGCATCCATCCCTGAGTTCGTCCCAACCGCTCTGAAAGGAACACCCCATGGGCAAGCTCGCAGGCAAGGTCGCAGTGGTCACTGGCGCGTCGAAGGGCATCGGCGCCGGCATCGCCAGGTCGCTCGGCGCGGAGGGAGCGTCGGTCGTGGTCAATTACGCTTCCAGCAAAGCGGGCGCCGACAGCGTGGTCGCGTTCATCGAAGCCGCGGGAGGCAAAGCGGTGGCGGTCTCCGGCGATGTCTCCAGGCCCGCCGACGCGAGGCGCATCATCGACGCCGCCATCGAGGCCTACGGGCGTCTCGACATCCTGGTCAACAACTCCGGCGTATACGAGTTCGCGCCTCTCTCCGACATCACGGAGGAGTCGTTCCACAAGCAGTTCAACGTGAACGTGCTGGGCCTGCTGCTGACCACCCAGGCGGCAGCAAAGCATCTGGGCGAAGGCGGCAGCGTCATCAACATCGGCTCAGCGGTGAGCCGCATCACCCCTCCGAACAGCGCGGTCTACACCGGCACCAAAGCCGCCATCGACGGGATCACCGGCGTCCTCGCACGGGAGTTGGGATCGAGGAAGATCCGGGTCAACTCCATCAACCCCGGCATCGTCGAGACCGAGGGCACGCACGCCGCGGGTTTCATCGGGTCGGACTTCGAGAAGAACGCGATTGCGCAAGCGTCGCTGGGCCGCACCGGACAGCCGGCGGACATCGCGGCGGTCGCGGTGTTCCTCGCAGGCCCCGACTCGGGGTGGCTGACCGGCGAGCAGATCCTCGCGTCGGGCGGCCTTCGATAGGAACGAAACATGCGAGGTCCCGGCGGGGGCCTCGCATGTCTTTCTACGGGCCCATGCCAGGATCGAACATCGGCCGCAGCTCGGACTCACCCTCGAAGCCCGGCCAATACTTTCGGTGCAACTCCATGAACTCGGTGGCGACCTGGATTGCTTCAGCCTTCGACTCCGTCTTCAGGATTGCCCAGCCGCCGATGACCTCCTTGCTCTCGGCGAACGGGCCGTCGGTCACGGTGATCTTGCCGTTGGCGAGCCGCACGCGGACGCCATCCTTGCTCGGCAGCAGACCGCCCGTGTCGACGAGGGTGCCCTTCTTGATCGATGTCTCGACGAACTTGCGCATTGCCTCCATCAAAGCGGGCGGCGGCGGGGACTCGCGATTCGACTCGGGATGGCGAATGAACGTCAGGTATTTCATGGCTCCTCCTCGGGGGCTCTGATCATGCGACGAGCGGGCCGGGGCCGGATCGACATGGCAGGAACTTTTTTCGCCCGCACGACGCTGAGCGGCACGAGAGGTAGCGCTCTCCGCTGGCGACCCCCGTGAAGCACGCCGCGCTCGCGGTAGGCCATCGACAGGCACGTTCACGGCGCTCAATCTAGAACAAGGCAGCCCGGGCCAGGTCGCGCGTGAGCGATCGACCCCGGTCGATGAAGCCAATGCAGGAGACACCGAAATGCGGCAAATCGTCCCCATCCAGAGGACCAACGAGGCGTACGAGCGCGTGCTCAGGAGCGACGTCCGCTAGCGGTTCGTCATCGACATCGCCAGCTTGCGGGGCTGAGCAGGAGAAACGGCAATGCAAAAGCGCAAACTTGGAAAGAGCAATCTCGAAGTCTCGGCGATTGGCCTGGGCTGCATGGGGATGAGCTTCGCCTACGGCTCGCCGCCCGACCGCAAGCAGATGATCGACCTGCTCCGGAAGGCGGTCGAGCGCGGCGTCACATTCTTCGACACCGCCGAGATCTACGGGCCGCTCACGAACGAGGAGCTCGTGGGCGAGGCGCTCGCTCCCTTCCGCGGCAAGGTGGTGATCGCCACCAAGTTCGGCTTCAGGCCAGCATTCGAGGGTGAATCACACTGGAGCCTTACCGACAGCCGGCCGGAGCACATCAAGAAGGCCGTCGAGGGCTCGCTGAAGCGGCTGCAGGTCGATGCAATCGATCTGTACTACCAGCACCGCGTCGATCCGCAGGTGCCGATCGAGGACGTGGCGGGAGCGGTGAAGGAGCTGATTCAGCAGGGCAAGGTCAAGCACTTCGGACTCTCGGAGGCGGGCGTTCAGACCATCCGCCGCGCGCACGCGGTGCAGCCGGTTACGGCGCTGCAGAGCGAGTACTCGCTGTGGTGGAGGAAGCCAGAAGAGGAAGTGATCCCGACGCTCGAGGAGCTCGGCATCGGGCTCGTCCCGTTCAGCCCGCTCGGGAAGGGCTTCCTGACGGGCACGATCGACGAGAAGACCACGTTCGCCAAGAACGACTTCCGCCAGATCGTACCGCGCTTCACGCCGGAGGCGCGCAAGGCGAACCAGGCGCTCGTGGATCTGCTCGGGCAGGTGGCGAAGCAGAAGAATGCGACGCCGGCGCAGATCGCGCTCGCGTGGCTGCTCGCGCAGAAGCCGTGGATGGTGCCGATTCCCGGGACCACGAAGCTGAATCGCCTCGAGGAGAACCTCGGCGCGGCCAGCGTACGGCTCACGCCCGACGAGCTCCGCGCGATCGACGGCGCCGCGTCGAAGATCAAGGTGCAGGGCGCGCGGTATCCGGAGCACCTCGAGAAGAGGACGGGCCTCTGAGATGCGTGCCGGCGTCTACGAGGCGCGCAAGCGGACGCCGCGGCCGAGCGTCGTCTACGGCGGCGACGGCGCGCGCGGGAAGAAGGTCGCCGCGTCGCTCATCCGCGACGCCGGCTTCGAGCCCGTCGATACAGGACCGTTGCGCATGGCCCGCTACGGAGCCGTTCGCGCTCCTCATGGGAGAGCTGGCGTACGGAGGGCGCGGCGGCCCCGCGCTCGCGTACCGGTTCGAACGGCTCCGCGAGCAGGGATGAGCTCATGCGAGCGATGGTCGCGGGCATCGTTTGAGAATCCGCATCAATACACCGGCCAGCCGAGTTGAAAGGACGGATATGAACATGGTCGCCGCGGCAACGGTCGTTTCCCTTTCCATCGCCCGGGTCGGCACGCAGCCTTCGCAAAAGGGTCCCGCCGAATACTTCACCGGATCGGTGCGCATCGATCCGCTCTTCCAGGCGAAAGAATCG
The DNA here is from genome assembly GCA_005879535.1 of Deltaproteobacteria bacterium. NCBI lineage: Bacteria > Pseudomonadati > Myxococcota > Myxococcia > Deltaproteobacteria bacterium. The sequence goes on from VBKI01000071.1 coordinate 26,584, forward strand.
ACGCGCGCATCCGGAGCGTACGTGACGTTCGAGCCAGGCGCTCGCAGCGCGTGGCACACGCATCCGCTCGGGCAGACGCTGATCGTGACTGCCGGCGTCGGCCGGGTGCAGATCGAAGGTGGGCCCAGCGATGAGATCCGGCCCGGCGACGTGGTGTGGATCCCGCCCGGCAAACGGCACTGGCACGGCGCGTCTCCGACGACCGCGATGACTCACCTCGCCATTCAGGAACACCTCAACGGCAAGGTCGTCGACTGGATGGAGAAGGTCACCGACGAGCAGTACGCAGGGGTTGCGACGCCATCCCGATGAATCGGCACTCACGCAGCTCGAGCGGCAGTGCAAGAAGGGGGGTAGATGCACTCGAGGAATGTCGTTTGCTTCCGCCGCAGGATGCCCAGGCAGCAGCGCAGGTACGTTGCGGCCCCGAACTCGCGCACGATCGTCCGCGTGTGCCGGAGGACATCCTTGGTAGTGATCAGCCCGAGAATCATCGGCCCCCACGCCAGGCTCAGCTGCCTCAAAGAGACCGATATCCCTCCGGGAGCACGGTGCGCATCTTCTCGGCGTCCCTCTTCGATCGTTCATTCCGATTTGCCTCCGCCCGAATGAATCGGTACGCCCGGCATCGATTCCTGCGCGCCCCGGCGCAGATCATCGCGCGCCCCGGGCCTGCTCATGCCGGCCGACCGCAGCCTGCAATTGCCGCCGGGCGCGCGACAGTCGAGACATCACCGTCCCGATGGGAATACGGGCCACCTCCGCGATCTCCTTGTAAGAGAGTCCCTCCATCTCGCGCAGCACGAATGCCTCGCGAAACTCGACCGGCAGCGCCTGGACCGCTTCGTTGATCAAGCGCCGTTGAGCGGAGCACAGCAGGAGTACCTCGGGTGTCTCGGAGCTTCGACCAGGATAGGCGGCATCAGCATGCAGCTCCTCGTCGAACTCGGCACCGAGCTCACGCGCGCGGTTCTGATGAAAGAACTTATATGCGCTGTTACGGACCACCTTCAGCAGCCAGGCGCGCGGGTTCTCGCCACTGAAGCCGTCGAAGAAGCGGAACGCGCGAATGATGGCCTCCTGCACGACGTCCTCGGCGTCATGGTCGTTGCGCAGCAGCCAGCGTGCGAGGTTGTAGGCGGCATCAAGATGCGGCAAAATAACCTGCTCAAAATTCGGAATATGATCGTGCTCGAGCATTGAAGCCTCCTGCAAGCGGTTCGGCGTCCTACCGGTGCGCTTGAGAGGCCTCACTAGGGTTCGCTTGAAATCGATGCAATGGACGGGCAGTTCCTTCCCGCTGGAATGCGGGTCCCCTGAAAACAGTCACGAAATCGGCGACTTACGGGGCACTCTCCCCGCCTCGCGTTCACCAAGGATGTCGATGTGGGGCCCTCGCAGACCCGCCATCCGAGGTCGACCTTGCAAGCGCTAAATCCTCGCGCCTGGCGCGCAGCCCTGGGACCAAAGGCCTTGATTTCTCGCGAACGCGAGGCGCAGTCTGCGCAGCCACGGGGAGTCCGCCATCGCCGGCATCTGCAGCCGGTCGCGAGATAAGTCGCACGGATTGTTTGGAGCGGCCCGGCTGCTCCGGTCCCCGCAGAAGGGCGGTCCCATGCTGTCCATCGGAGCGCTGTCGATGCTCCTCATTCCGGTGCCTGCAAGCGGCGCGGATGCCCGCGTCACCCGGATCGTGATCGCCTCACGCCAGCCGATAGCGGGTGGGGCGTCGTTCGGCTCGGTGGGGCCGTACGAGCCCCAGTAAACTCTGCCCGGCGGTACACTCTCTTCAGACTGCGGTTCACTTCTCGATGCGAGAAAACCATCAGCTTCGCGGACGGCTCCGTTTTGGGGTTTTCGACTTGGATCTTCGCGCTGGAGAATTGCGCAAACACGGCCTACGAGTTCGGCTTCAGGAACAGCCCTTCCAAGTCCTGGCGATGCTGCTCGAGCACCCCGGCGAGGTCGTAACTCGCGAGGAAGTTCAGAAAAGACTCTGGCCCGCAGACACCTTCGTGGATTTCGATCACGGGGTCAATAAAGCGATCAACAAAATCCGTGAGGCCCTCGGCGACTCTGCCCAGAGTCCCCGCTTTGTGGAGACTGTTGCTCGTCGCGGCTACCGCTTCCTCGCGGAGGTCGAAGTTGCCGATGCAGCCCCTGTTCGCAGTCCGGACCTCGCGACTCAGCCTCCTCCCGCGCCAGAACCGTCTCATCGCGCCGGTTTCGCTGGCAAACTCGCAATGCTCAAAGATCTTCAGCCGGCACTTGCGTGGAAGATATCAGTGCTCGTACTGCTCCTCCTGATGGCATTTTTTGGCGCCGGGAAGCTTCAGTCCTGGTATCGCCCGTCGCCTGTCATTCGCTCCTTGGCTGTCCTTCCGTTGGAAAGCCTCTCGAGCGATGCGTCCCAGGATTACTTCGCTGACGGGATGACCGACGAGTTGATTTCGGATCTCGGCCAGATCGGCGCGTTGCGTGTGATCTCGCGCACCTCGGTGATGGCTTATAAACACGCACACAAGCCTCTCCCGCAGATCGCTCGCGAGCTGAACGTGGATGCCGTGGTGGAAGGCACCGTGCTCCGTTCAGGCGACCAGGTCCGCATCACGGCACAGTTGATCGAAGCCTCTGCGGACAAGCACTTATGGTCCCAGAGCTATGAGGGTGAATTGCGAGATACCTTGGCGCTCCAGAAGAAGGTGGCTAAAGCCATTGCAGACCAGATTCGGCTCAATTTGAGTCCACAGGAAAAGGCGGCGCTACAAAACGTACGGGTCGTCAACCCGCGGGCATACGAATCCTATCTCAAGGGTCGCTACTTCTGGAACAAGCGAACGGCGGATGCTTTGAAGGTCGCCCTGGCTCATTTCAATCAGGCGATCGAGGAGGATCCGAAATACGCCCAAGCTTATTCCGGCCTGGCCGACACTTATGCTCTGCTGGGCGACTGGGAGTATGCGGCAATGACCCCCAAGGAGGCACTCCCAAGAGCGAAGGCCGCGGCGATCAAGGCTCTGGAATTGGACGGCGCGCTCGGCGAAGCCCACAACTCGCTCGCATTTTGCTTGGATATCTTCGACTGGGATCTGGACTCTGCCGGGAAGGAATTCCGGCGGGCCATTGAACTGAACCCAGGCTACGCTACGGCCCACCATTGGTATGCCTGGCATCTGAGCCTATTGGGTCGGAATGATGAAGCGATTGCAGAAATGAGAATCGCAGAAAGCATGGATCCGCTGTCCCTGATCATCAAAACTGAGTTGGCGGAGCTTCATGTCATTGCGCGCTCTTATGACGAATCGATACGAGAGAGTCGCAAAACGATCGAAATGGATCCTGGTTTTGCTCTCGCACATAATCAACTGGGCGAGGCATACCTGCAAAAACACATGCACCATGAGGCCGTCGACGAATTGCAAAAAGCAGTCCAGCTTTCCGGGCGCAGCCCGACATGCATGGCTAATCTCGCTCGCGCCTACGTCGCATCCGGACAGAAGAGCGAAGCGGTAAAGCTGCTGGACGATCTGAAGAATCGCTCAACCCCTGGTGATGCGAATGCTTCGGAGATTGCCGTGATCTACGCAGCTCTCGGGGATACGAATCAAGCCATGAATTGGCTCGAAAAGGAGTACGAAGCGCGATTCAACCCGAGCGTCCTGCTCCGGCCGGGCTTCGATCCCCTGCGCTCGGACCTACGCTTTGAGAAGCTTGTACGGCGTATCGGCCTCGCTCGTTGAAAGGCAAAACAAACTTCTGCGCTGTCTCCGATACACCCGCTGCCGACTGTGAAGAGCCCGTCGCCTCATTGCCGGCCCGCTGGCTCGAGGGCGGGCCTTCCGGCTCGGAACCCACGCTCGTGAGGCCATGCTTGAAGCCGCGGATCGCCTCACCCAGACTGGCTCCCAGCGCCGGCAGCTTGGACGGGCCAAAGAACAGCAACGCCAGGGCCAACACTACAAGAATCTCTCCGAATCCGAGTCTCATCGCCTCTCCTGCCGAGTCTGGCTCCAAGACCGAATCGTTCGCGCGATTATTCCCAAGTGAACGTGGTTGACACAGAGAGAGTTGGTGATCGCAACCGGGCACCACTCTCGATCTCGAACAGCACCACCCACGCCAGCCGTCCCGAAGGCGGCACTACCATCAAGCTGCCACTATGTGACGCGCGGCCGCCGTTTCGCCTGTAACCTCCGGGGGCATGGACTCCCTCGTCGCCTCCGCGGCGCGTTCGCTGGCGTCCGGCGATCCGCTCGGAGCGCTGAAGCGGATCGCGCTGCGCGACGATCCGCCGGCGCTCGCGCTCCGCGGCATCGCCATGGCCCAGCTCGGAGATTACGAGCGGGCGCGCGAGCTGCTTCGCCGCGCCGCGCGGGGATTCGGCCCGCGCGAGCGCCTCGAGCGCGCTCGCTGTCGAGCCGCCGAGGCCGAGGTGGCGCTGGCCGCGCGCGACCTCCGCTGGCCGGCGCGCGCGCTCGACGCCGCGGCCCGCTCGCTGGAAGCGCTGGGGGATCGCGCGAACGCGCTGCACGCGCGCCTGGTCGGCGTGCGGCGCTCGCTCCTCCTCGGACGGCTCGACGAGGGGGAGGCCGCGCTGGCCGCGCTCGACCTCCGCTGGCCGGCGCGCGCGCTCGACGCCGCGGCCCGCTCGCTGGAAGCGCTGGGGGATCGCGCGAACGCGCTGCACGCGCGCCTGGTCGGCGTGCGGCGCTCGCTCCTCCTCGGGCGGCTCGACGAGGGGGAGGCCGCGCTGGCCGCGCTCGACACGAACGGAGCGCCCGCATCGCTCGCCGCGCTGTTCGAGCTGTCACGCGCCGAGATCGCGCTCCGGCGCGTCCGCGCGAAGGAGGCCGAGCGCTTTCTGGCGCGGTCACACGCGGCCGCGCTAGCGGCGGGGATTCCGGCGCTCGTGGCCGAGGTCGAACGCGCACAGCGGGCGCTGTCGTCGCCGTCTGCGCGGCTGATCCGCGGCGCATCGGTGACGCAGGTGACGCTCGAAGAATTGGAGGCGCTCTTCGCCTCCGACGATCTGATCGTCGACGCGTGCCGGCGCGCCGTGCGTGCGCGGGGCAGCTCCGTCTCGCTCGCGAGCCGCCCGGTGCTCTTCGAGATCGTCCGCGCGCTCGCGGAGGCCTGGCCCGGCGACGTTCCTCGCGAGGCGCTGATCGCCCGCGCGTTCGAGGCGCGATCGCCGAACGAGTCCCACCGCGCGCGGCTGCGCGTCGAGGTCGGGCGCGTGCGGGCCGCCATCCGATCGCTTGCGGGTGTCGACGCGACCAAGGTGGGCTTCGCGCTCGCGCCTCGCGCGGCGCGTCCGGTGGTGGTGCTCGCGCCTCCGATCGACGGACCCGCGGGGTCGATCCTGGCGCTGCTCGAGGGCGGCGAGCCCTGGTCCACCTCCGCGCTCGCGTACGCCCTCGGCGCGAGCCAGCGGACGGTGCAGCGCGCCATTCGCGACCTCGACGAGTCCAGGGCAGTGCGTCCGGTGGGTCGCGGGCGCTCTCGGCGCTGGGTCGCGCCGCCGCTCACCGGATTCGCGACAACCTTGTTGCTCCCCGGGGCGCTGCCGGTGCGTTATCCCTGACGCTGCCATGAAGACCACGACCAACCCCAAGACAGCGAAGCGCGCGGAGATCGTCCGCGAATATGGCCCGTTTCCGGGCATCGAGGAAGTCCACGGCGTCACCTGGGACGGCCGAAACATCTGGTTCGCCAGGGGCGAAAAGCTCGCCGCCATCGACCCTGCAAGCGGAGAGCTGGTGCGCCAGCTCGACGTCGCGGCCGACGCCGGGACCGCTTTCGATGGCAAACATCTCTGGCAGATCGCCGAAGACCGGATCCAGAAGGTGGACCCCAAGACGGGCCGCGTGCTGGGCAGCATTCCCGCGCCGGCACAAGGCCGCGACTCGGGCCTGACGTGGGCCGAGGGTACGCTCTGGGTCGGCGAATACCGCGCGCGCAAGATCCACCAGGTCGACGCGAACACGGGCGCGATCCTGCGCACCATCGAGTCGGATCGGTTCGTCACCGGCGTCTCGTGGGTCGACGGCGAGCTCTGGCACGCCACGATGGAGGACGAACAGAGCGAGATCCGGCGCATCGATCCGGAGAACGGCGAAGTCCTCGAGCGCCTGGAGATGCCCGCGGGCGTCACCGTCAGCGGACTCGAGGCCGATGGCAAGGATCTGTTCTTTTGCGGCGGCGACACGAGCGGCAAGGTACGCGCCGTCCGCAGGCCGACCGCGCGCAACCAGCGCTGACCGGCGAACCCAACAAGAAAGGAAAAGACGATGAACTCACAGAGAATCGAAGGAGCGGTCGCCCTGGTGACGGGCGCCAACCGCGGCATCGGGCGAGCGCTGACGGAAGCGCTCCTGACCCGGGGCCTGAGGAAGGTCAACGGCAGATGGCCGCAATGATCGCCGCGATGGCACCGGGCTCCGCAGCGTGAGACGCGAACGTGGGACGGAAGGGAACGAACGATGAAGGACACCCGAAGAAGAGGAAAAGAGCAATGACGAAGCACATGACCGGTACACATGAAGAGTGGCTTGCAGCCCGGCTGGAGCTGCTCAAGCAGGAGAAGGAGCTAACGCGGCGCAGCGACGAGCTGGCGCGGCGGCGGCAGGAGCTGCCATGGGTCCGGATCGACAAGGAGTATCGATTCGAGACCGACGAGGGGAGCGCCTCGCTGGCAGACCTTTTCAGAGGGCGCTCGCAGCTCCTCGTCTACCACTTCATGTTCGGCCCCGACTACAAGGCAGGGTGTCCGTCCTGTTCGGCGATCGCGGACGGGTTCGACGGCTCTGTCGTTCACCTGGCCAACCACGACGTCACACTTTTGGCGGTGTCGCGGGCGCCTCTCGCGAAGCTGCAGGCGTTCAAGCGGCGGATGGGGTGGACGTTTCCCTGGGCCTCCTCGTTCGGCAGGGAGTTCAACTTCGACTTCAACGTGTCGGTCACCGAGAAGCAACAGCGCGAGGGGACCGTCGAATACAACTACGAGCGCGGCGGCCACGCGCTGGACGCGAAGCCGGAAGCCGCCGACGAGGGCCCTGTCGCCTTCGCGGCCATGACCGGAACCGACGTGGCCACGTACACGCGCGAGAGGCCGGGCATGAGCGCGTTCGCGCTGGAGGACGGCGTCGTCTACCACGCCTATTCCGCCTATGCGCGGGGACTGGACGGCCTCTGGGGCATGTACCAGTGGCTTGACCGCGCACCCAAGGGGCGCAACGAGACGGGCGTCTGGTGGCGCCGCCACGACGAGTACGACAAGGGCTGACCGATGTCGTGGTTGTCGTGCCGCTACGGCAGGACAGGAGATCTCACGACGCATGGCTTCCGAGCGAGCTTCCCAGCAAGCCTTTTTGGGCGTCTCAGCGCTGCTCTTCGCTGCCAGCGGGGCGGTAACGATCGTCTGGTGCGCGTCCATGTCGGCGATGGGCGAGATGCCGATGGCCGGCGGCTGGACGATGTCGATGGCGTGGATGCGGATGCCCGGACAGACGTGGCCCGGCGCTGCGGTGTCGTTCCTTGGCATGTGGGTCGTGATGATGGTGGCGATGATGCTGCCGTCCTTGGTCCCGATGCTGTGGCGCTACCGCGAGGCCGTTGGCAGGACGCCCGAGACGCGCCTCGGTCCGCTGACCGCGATCGTGGCCATGGGTTATTTCTTCGTCTGGACCGTGTTCGGAATGACCGCTTTTCCGCTGGGCGTCGCGCTGGCGGCGATGGAGATGCAGCAGCCGGCGCTGGCGCGCGCCGTACCGATCGCGGTCGCTGTGGTCGTCCTGATCGCCGGCTCCCTCCAGCGCACCGCGTGGAAGGCGCTTCACCTTGCCTGCTGCCGGGAGGCACCCGGACGCGGCCGTACGCTGCCGGCCGACGCCGGCACGGCCTGGCGACACGGCCTGCGCCTCGGCGTCCACTGCAGCCACTGCTGTGTCGGTCTGATGGCGATCCTCCTGGTCATCGGGGTCATGGACCTTCGCGCGATGGCTGTCGTGGCGGCAGCCATCACCGTCGAGCGTCTCGCACCGGCCGGTGAGCGCGTCGCGCGAGGCACCGGTGCCGTCGTCGTGGGGGCAGGGTTGTTTCTGATCGCGCGAGCAGCCGGGCTCGGATGACCGAAGCCAGGTCGGCGGAGCTTGTGAATCCAGGAGAGGTCTTCCATTCAGCCGAACGTGAACGCGAACGCCTCCACGCCCGGATCGAGGAACTCGATCTCGAACAGCCGGTCAGCGATGGGGTTCGGTTGCCGGATCAATTGATACAGCCGCTGCCCGGAAACCGTGCCGTTGCCCTGGTCGTCGACGTCGGTTCCATGAGCAGCGCCCGGCGGCTGTCCATCGACGAGGATGCGAAATCGGACGGACGATCCTCGCGCCGCCGGTGCCATGACGAGATGAAGATCGCGGGCGTGAAAACGGTACGCGATCCGCCCGTTCCCCTTGTTCAGCGCGACGGCGTCTCTCTTCACCGTCCAGTCGCCGGAAAGGGCCCAATCATTGAGCTTCAGCCTCGCAGGAGCAGCATAGACGCGACGCTTGTCCAGGGCTGCTCCACCCGGGGAGACGAAGTTCTCCGTGCGCTCATGGCCGAGATAGTTTTCCGGAGACTTCAGGTCTGGCCAATCCGCCTCGGCTTCGACACCACGGGCTTCGACCGCAGCCAGGTGATCCCCGATGCCGCTGGACCCGGCTTCGCCCAGGAGCTGCTGGATGATCCTTTCCGTCCTTTCGTATCCGCCCTCACCGAACTGATGGTGTCGAATCCGCCCTTGCGCATCGATGAGGTAGAGCGCCGGCCAGTAATGGTTGTCGAAGGCGCGCCAGACCCCGTAGTCGTTGTCGATCGCGACGGGAAAATCGATCTTCCTGTCCTTCACAGCCCGGCGGACGTTGTCGAGGTCCTTCTCGAATCGGAACTCCGGCGTGTGGACGCCGATGACCACCAGTCCCTGTTCCTTGTATTTTCCGGCCCACGCGCGAACATAGGGGAGTGTCCGGAGCCAGTTGATGCAGGTGTACGTCCAGAAGTCGACCAGGACGACCTTCCCGCGCAGGCCGTCCTTGGTCAGTGGCTGCGAGTTGAGCCATCCGCTCGCCCCGCCGAAAGAGGGCAACTCACCTTCAACGGGGAGCGGAGCCATGGTGGCGGCGAGCAACGCGGCGAGCAGGCTCATGTGGTGTACCCGTCGACTTCGACGACAGCTTTGGCAAAGGCATCCGGAGCCTCTTGCGGCACGTTGTGGCCGATGCCGTTGAGGATCCGGTGCGAATACTTGCCTGAGAACTTGTTGGCATAGGCTTTTCCGTCCGCGGCCGCGCCATCGAAATCACTGGCGATGGTGATCGCGGGCACAGTGATGACGGGAGCTTGAGCAAGCTTCTCTTCTAGAGCGTCGTACTTTGGCTCGCCCTTGGCCAGGCTCAGCCGCCAGCGGTAATTATGGATGACGATGCTGACGTGATCCGGATTCTCGAAGGACGATGCGGTGCGATCGAACGTCGCATCATCGAAGTCCCACTTCGGCGAAGCTTGCTTCCAGATGAGCTTGTTGAAGTCGTGCCGGTACTTGGTGTACCCGAGCGCCCCGCGCTCCGTGGAGAAGTAGTACTGGTACCACCACCCCAGTTCAGCCGCTGGCGGCAACGGCTGCAGGTTTGCCTTGCGGTTGGTGATCAGATAACCGCTGACGGCGACCAGCGCCTTGCAGCGTTCCGGCCAGAGCGCCGCGAGGATGGCGGCCGTCCGTGAACCCCAGTCGAAACCGGCGACGATTGCCTTCTTGATCTGGAGGGCATCCATCAAGGCGATGATGTCGAGAGCAACGGCCGACTGTTGGGCATTCCGGAACGTTTCGCTCGAGAGAAAGCGCGTCGTGCCATAGCCGCGCAGATAGGGGACGATGGCCCGGTAGCCCGCCGATGCCAACGCAGAAGCGACATCGACATAGCTGTGGATGTCGTACGGCCAACCGTGGAGAAGAATGACCACAGGACCATCGGCGCGGCCGACATCCGCGTAACCGACATTCAGGAGGCCGGCATCGATCTGCTTGATGGGACCGAACGCGGTGTGCGACCCCGGCTTGGGCGGGGAGACGTCGGCCTGTTGTGTCTTGCCGGACTGTGCGCGAGCGGAACGGATCACGCCGAGCGACGCGGCGGCAATGCTCGTCGCCGCGGTGCCCAGGAATCGGCGGCGTTTGTGGTCGATGTGTTCGGACATTAGCGCCCCGCCACTTTTTCGTTGGCTGGCCGCAGTGACTTGAACGCCGCCCGGATCTCCGCAGAGAAGAGTTCCGGCTGTTCCCAGGCCGCGAAGTGCCCGCCCTTGTCGACCTCATGAAAATAGATCAGCTTGTGATAAGCCCGTTGGGCCCAGCTCCGGGGCGCGCGATAGATCTCGCCGGGGAAGACTGTAATGGCGGCGGGAACGTTGATGTCCACCGCGTTGAAGTTGTTCGCGTTGTTCTCCCAGTAGAGCTGCGCGGAAGACGTCCCGGTGTTGGTGAGCCAGTACAGCGTGATGTCGTCGAGCATCTCATCGCGCGTGAGCACCTTCTCGGGGTCACCGCCGCTATACGTCCAGTCAGCGAATTTGTCATAGAACCACGCAGCGAGCCCGACCGGCGAATCCGCCAGGCTGTAGCCGAGAGTTTGCGGGCGCGTCACCATCATGAGCGCATAGCCGGAGCCCTTCTTGTAGAGGGCGTCCATTCCATCGAACGCGACTTTTTCCTCGGGGGACAGCCCTGCCGGGGCCGGACCGGCAGAGGCGAGAACTTTCGCGATCTCCGGTGGCACTGTCGCGGGCATATTGATGTGGATACCCAATAGTCCCGGCGGCGCTTGACGCGCCATTACGTCCGAGATCACCGCTCCCCAGTCGCCGCCTTGCGACACATAACGCTTGTATCCCAGACGCCTCATCAACTCGTCCCAGGCGCGTGCGATGTGGTCGGGATTCCAGCCCGTGCTTTGCGGCTTGCCCGAGAACCCATAACCGGGCATCGAGGGCACAACGAGATCGAAGGCGTCTTCCGCGCGTCCGCCATGGGCCGTGGGATCGGTGAGCGGGCCAATCACCTTCACGAGCTCGAAGATCGAGCCAGGCCACCCATGGGTCATGATCAGCGGCAGCGCATTCGGATGACGAGAGCGGACATGGATGAAGTGAATGTCGAGCCCGTCGATCTTCGTCACGAACTGCGGCAAGGCATTCAGCTTCGCCTCCGCCTTCCGCCAGTCGTAGCCCGTCCCCCAGTAGCGTACGAGCGCCTGGATCTTCGCCAACTGCGCGCCCTGGGACCGATCCGTGACAGGCTCCCGGTCGGGCCACCGCGTAGCCGCGACGCGTTGGCGGAGGTCGAGGAGTTCCTTTTCCGCAACGTTGACCTGGAAGGGGCGGATTGCGGCTGTCGTGGCGTCCGCCGTCGAGGCCGCCTGCGGCTGGGACGGCTGCGCCGCTACAGCGCCCTGCGTCTTCCCATCGCTCTCGGCGACGACGCCTTTGCCTTCGTGTGCGCATGCGAGCGCGATCGCACAGCCCGTCAACCATCCAAGACTCTTCATGGTGACCTGCCTTTTTCCATAGAGATGTCCGCACCTACGCGCAGACGCTGCTGGAGACCGGTCTCTCGGTGCACCGCGGAGCGACCGGCCCTAGCTCACGAGGGATCCCGCCGTTCACTTCTGCGGTTGGACCGCGTCGGGATTTCCCTTCTCGCCAGCGTTGATCTCGGTGTCGGTCGGGTTCTTGGCGCTGGCCTTGCGGTTCGCGGAATCCACGCTGTGCGGATTTCCCGTCTCGCCGGCTTGGAGCTGCTCGTTCGTGGGGTTGGGAGCGCTCTTCTTCCGGGACTTGTAAATCACGCTGTGCGGGTTGCCCCGCTCCAGCTTGTCGAGCTCGGTCTTGTTCGGATGCTTCTTCACCTTCTTCTTCTTCTCCGGCTTCGTCTGCGAGTCCGTCGTTGGCGGCGCTGCTTCATTTGACGAGGTGGATTCTGCGCGCGTGGGGACGGACCCGACGACGCACAGCGAGAAGCCCGCGATGAGCGGGAGCATAAGTTTCGAGGACACGGTGGAAACTCCTTTCGGGTCGTCTTCATGGGGTGACCCGACCCCAGGACTAGGATGAACCGGCAACTCCAAGGATTCCCCTCACTCGGCGCTCACTTGGCCACCACCAGGAGCGGCTTGCCTTTTTCGACGACATACGTGGCGAGCTCCGCCCCGTTGCCGGTGCCGACGTTCTTCGCGGAGTGGATCGCTTTGGCGGGGATGAACAAGACGTCGCCGGCCTTGAGCGTCACCGGCGTCTTGCCCTCGACCTGATACTCCAGCGAGCCTTCGAGGACGTAAATGATCTCTTCGCCCGGATGCCAGTGCTTGGGAGAGGCCACTCCCGGGTCGAGCTCGACGCGCGCCTGGATGACCTCGCGTCCGGGCGCGCTGAGATCGTGCCGCTGGAGATCGGTGCGCTTGGTTCCTGCCAGCTGCGCCCGCGCCACGTGCGGCGACAGACCGCTTCCGGCGATCAGCAGTACGACCGACATGATTCGGGTCGTTTTCATGTGGGCTTCCCTTCGGCGCACGCGATCAGCGCAAGCGCGAGCGCTGCGCTCCTCGTTTTCATGGGAATCCTCCTTTCTGAATCAGTCAGCGCGCCGATACTCTCGGGTCCGCTGGCCGCAGTGACTTGAACGCCGCCCGGATCTCCGCAGCGAAGAGCGCCGGCTGTTCCCAGGCCGCGAAGTGCCCGCCCTTGTCGACCTCGTGGAAGTAGATCAGGTTGCGGTAGGCGCGTCGGGCCCAGGTCTCCGGCGCTCGATAGACCTCCTCCGGAAATACCGTGATGGCCACCGGGAGCGAGATCTCGGCGGTTTTCTGCGCGGCCGCACTGATCACGCCTCGTCCGGCGTTCTCCCAGTACAGCCGCGCTGCGGAGGTTCCGGTGTTCGTCAGCCAGTACAGCGTGATGTTGTCCAGCACATCGTCTCTCGTCGGCGACTTTTCGCGATCGTCGCCGTACGACAACTGCGCGAAGCCTGGATGCCCGAGCAGCCATGCCGCGAGACCGGCCGGGGAGTCCGTCACGCCGTAGCCGACCGTCTGCGGCCGCGCGCCCATCATCACGACGTAGGCCAGGTTCCCCATCTTGGCGGACGTGAGGAGCACGTCGAACACCGCGCGCTCCTTCTCGGACAATCCCGCCGGCGCGGGCCCGCCGACGGGGAGCACCGCCGCTACCTCGGGCGGTACCGTCGCCGGCAAATTGACGTGGATGCCCAGCAGGCCCGCCGGCGCCTGGCGCGCCATCGCGTTTGAAACCGGGGAACCCCAGTCGCCGCCCTGGGCGACGTAGCGGGTGTACCCGAGGCGCTTCATCAGCTCGGCCCAGGCTCGCGCGATGTGGTCGGGATCCCAACCTGTGCCTGTTGGCTTGCCGGAGAAGCCGTATCCGGGCATCGAGGGGATGACGACATCAAAGGCGTCTTCCGCACGTCCACCATGAGCGGTGGGATCCGTGAGCGGAGCAATGATCTTGAGCTGTTCTATGACGGACCCCGGCCAGCCATGGGTGATGATGACCGGCAGGGCGTTCGGACGACGAGAGCGGACGTGGATGAAGTGAATGTCTAGGCCATCGATCGTGGTCATGAATTGCGGCAAGGCATTCAGCTTCGCCTCCGCCTTCCGCCAGTCGTAGCCCGTCCCCCAGTAGCGAACGAGCGCTTGTAGCTTTTCCAGCTGGACGCCTTGCGATCGATCGGGAACCGTTTCGCGGTCAGGCCACCGCGTAGCTGCGATGCGTTGGCGGAGGTCGACGAGAGCGTCCTCCGGAACGTTGACGTTGAAGGGGCGGATTGCGGCTGTCGCGCCGTCCGCCGGCGGCTGGGACGCCCCCACTACAGCGCCCTGCATCTTCGTGTCGCTCTGGCTTACGACGCCCTTGCTCTCGTGTGCGCACGCGAGCGCGAGCGCACAGCCCGTCAGCCATCCAGGGCTCTTCATGGTGCTCCCCCCAGCCCGCGACGCGCGGGCTACGTCGTAGCGGAGCGGTACGTTCTACGTCCGCGCTACAGCGCGCGGATGACGCTCGCCGAGGACGGGAAAGTCAAGTGACAAAGAACCAGGGCACGACGGCTCGGATACGGCCCGATCAAAAGTTTTCAACCGTCTGCCGAGAGGGCTTCACGCGCCCGGCGCTGTCCGCAAGAGAGACCCGGTTTGCACCGGCCCATGGGCGCCGGTGCGAGAGAGCGAAGGAGACAATCCATGGCAGATGTGACGTTTCGATTGGATCGGACGGACGTCATTGCATTGGAACACTGGTGCTCCAGCGGGTTCGCCAACACCGATCTCGATTTGCAGCTCAAGAAGCACGGCATTCACCAACTGATCGCGATCGGCCTGCGCGCGAACACTTGCATCGACTCGACAATTCGTCATGCGGCGGAACTGGGTTACGAAGTCACGCTGGTGAAGGATGCCATCGGGGGCTTCGGCTGGGACGAAATGAAAGCCACGCTCGAGTTGATCTCCCCAACTATGCCCGGGCGATTTTCTCGACGGAAGAATTGATCGCTGCGATCCAGAAGATCAGCGATTGAAGACTCAGAACCGTAAGACAAGACCGCCGCCGGCCGTGAAGAGAATGACCATGCTCATGGCCATGAGCATGAGGTCGTAGTGCCAGCCGCCGGCCTTCTCGCCCCAGAATCCCGTCTTCCACGTCAGCGCCTTCTTTTGGATTGCTCCCATGCTCACCAGGATGAGCCCCAGCGCCGCCGGCTGGATGAGAATTCCAGTGACCAAGCCGAGGCTCGCCAGGGCTTCCGCGGCACCCAGCCCGGCCGTGACGGCGGGGCTCAGCTCGACGCTCTTCGCGCGCCCAATCGGGTCCTTGAGATGGAAGTAGCCGCTGGCACCGAAAACGATCGCCACCACCACGCGCAAACCGAGCAGCGCGAAGTCCTGCAGGTGGAGGAGCTGAGGGAAGGTGACGTTCGCGGACACGGAGGATTCCTGATCTTCACTTCAATCCGACTTGTGCTCCGCCGTCAGAGACCGCGTCGACATGACCTCCGTCCGAAGCAACCGGATAAAGGGGCCGGCCTTCGACCTGCGTTTTACGCCTGTGGCTCAGCCGTTCGACGAGGACGAAGAGCATCGGGATGACGAAGATCGCGATGGCGGTCGCCGCCATCACGCCGGTGATGACGGCGGTCCCGAGGATCCGCCGCGAAACCGCGCCGGCGCCCGACGCGATCCAGAGCGGCAAGAGACCGAAGATGAACGCGAACGAAGTCATGAGCACCGGCCGGAAGCGAAGCCTTGCTCCCTCCAGGGCGGCGTCCATGAGCGGTCGGCCCTTTTCCAGCTCTCCCTTGGCGAACTCGACGATGAGGATCGCGTTCTTCGCCGAAAGACCGACGAGCATGACGAGCCCGATCTGGCTGTACACGTTCAAGTCGTACTTTCGCAAAAGCAATCCAGCAAAAGCGCCGAACACGGCGATCGGAAGAGAAAGCAGCACGCTGAACGGCAGCGACCAGCTCTCGTACAGAGCGGCGAGAATGAGGAACACGAACATCAGCGAGAGCACGAAGGTCTGCGTGCCGGTGCCAGCGGCCTTTTGCTGCTGGAACGAGAGGTCCGCCCACTCGAAGCCCATCTCGCGAGGCAGGACTTGGTTGGCCACTTGTTCGAGCGCTCGCTGCACCTGATCCGAGCTGTAGCCGGGTGCGGGTCCTCCGATCAGATGGGCACCGCGGAACAGGTTGAAGCGATTCGTGAACTCGGGACCGTAGACGCGCTTGGTGGAAACGAAGGCGGAGAGAGGGACCATCTGGTCGGCCTCCGCTTGCAAGAACACCCTCCACTGGCGGCCGAAGCGGTTGAACTGGTTGATGTAGGCGCCGCCCATGAACGCTTGCATGGTCTGGTAGACGCTGCTCAAGCTGATGCCTTGCTTGAGGACCTTGTCGCGGTCGACGTCGGCGTAAATCTGGGGTACCGAGGCGCGCCAGACCGTGTTGATCGATCCCACCTCGGGCCGCTTCCTTGCGGCTGCGATGAACGCATTGAGGTTCTTCGCGAGGAACGGGACGTCGGCGCCGCTGCGGTCCTGGATCCACATGGAGAATCCGCCCGAGGCCCCTAGACCAGGGATGGCAGGCGGCGGGAAGCCGAAGGCGATTGCCTCGTTGACCTGACCCGCGAGCTGCCCGTTGATGCGGGCGATCACCGCGTCGACGGTGTGCTTCGCGCCCGGGCGTTCCGACCAATTCTTGAGCGACACGAAGTAGAAGCCGCTGTACGTCGCCGAGCTGTAGCTCAAGATCGAGAAGCCGGCGATGGTGTTGTAGGACTGGACCTCCGGGGTCGCCGCGAGGATCGCGTCGATCTTCCGGCAGACCGCATCCGTCCGCTCCAGCGAGGCGGCGTCGGGGAGCGTCACGTTGAGGAAGAAGTAGCCCTGGTCTTCTTCCGGGATGAACCCTGCGGGAACTTTCTTGCCGGCGAGCACCGTCAGCACGGTGAATCCGGCGAGGATGGCGATGCCCACGACCGCCTTGCGCGCGAGGAAAGCGGACGCCTTGACGTACCCGTCGTTCGCCCGGCCGAACCAGCGATTGAAGCCACCGAAGAATCCGGCGAGGACGCCGATGCCCACGACCGCCTTGCGCGCGAGGAAAGCGGACGCCGTGACGTACCCGTCGTTCGCCCGGCCGAACCAGCGATTGAAGCCACCGAAGAATCCGGCGAGGACGCCTTTCCTTTCCGGCCGGGGCCGCAGGAGCAAGGCGGAGAGCGCAGGCGAAAGCGTCAGCGCGTTGAAAGCGGAGAAGAGCACCGACACCGCGATGGTGAGCGCGAATTGCCGGTTGAGGAGCCCGGTGATGCCGCCGGTGAACGCCAGCGGAATGAAGACCGCAGCGAGGATGACCGCCACGCTCACCACCGGCGCGGTGACCTCCTTCATCGCCGCGAGGGTCGCGTCCTTGGGCGTGAGCCCCTCCTCGATGTGGCGTTCGACCGCCTCCACCACCACGATCGCGTCGTCGACCACCAGGCCGATGGCGAGCACCAGCCCGAACAAGGACAGCGTGTTGATGGAGAAGCCCAGGAACGGAAAGAGAACGAACGTCCCGATCAGCGACACCGGTACGGCGAGCAGCGGAATCAAGGTGGCGCGCCAGCTTTGCAGGAAGAGAAAGACGACCAGCGCGACGAGCAGCACGGTCTCGAGGAGGGTGACGAGGATCTCTCGGATTCCCTCGGTCACCGGCGCCGTGGTGTCCAGGGAGATGGCGTAGTCTAGGTCGGCCGGAAAGCGCTTCTTCAGCTCCGCCATCGTCGCCCGGACACCGTTGGCGACGGCGATCGCGTTCGAGCCGGGCGTCTGGAAGACGCCGAAGACGAGCGCAGGCTTTCCGTTGTAGCGCCCGAGCTGGTTGTAGGTCAGCGCGCCGAGCTCGATGCGGGCGACGTCGCTGAGCCGCACCGTCGAACCGTCCGGGTTGAGCCGCACGGCGATGTTGCCGAACTCCTCCGCGGTGAGGAGCCGCCCCTGGGCGCGCACGGTATAGGTGAACTGCTGGCCGCGCGGAGCCGGCTCCGCGCCGAGGCGGCCCGAGGGGTTCACGTTGTTCTGCGCCTGGATGGCGGCGGCGAGGTCAGGGACGGTGAGACCGAGCTTGGCCAGCTTGTCGGGCTTGACCCAGACGCGCATCGCGTAATCCGAGGTCCCCCAATTGAGGACCTGACCCACGCCGGGCACGCGGTAGAGCGCATCCGTCAAGTTGATGGTGGCGTAGTTTCCGATGAAGAGCGTGTCGAAGCTGCCCTTCGGCGAGTAGAGCGAGATCCCCAGCAGTGGAAGACCGGTGGACTGCTGGAACGTGAGACCGTAGCTCGCCACGTCGGCCGGCAAGGATGGCTGCGCCTGAGCCACCTTGTTCTGCGTGTTCACCTGGTCGATGGCGATGTTGCTGTCGATGTCGAAGGTAACCTGCAGGACGAGCGAGCCGTCGTTGGCGTTGGTGGACTGCATGTAGAGCAGCTTCTCGACCCCGGACATCTGCTGCTCGATCGGAGTCGCGACCGATTGCTCGACGGTGACGGCATCGGCTCCCGTGTAGATCGTGCGCACCTGGATCTGCGGCGGCACGATGTTCGGGTACTGGGCCACCGGGAGGCCGACCAGCGCGACGGCTCCCACGATCACCATCAGGATGGCGATGACCATCGCCACGATGGGACGGCCGACGAAGAAGCGGGACATGGCTAGCGACCCGGTGAGGGCGGCGCAGGTGCCGTCGCGGAAGCCGTGGAGCTGTCGGAGGAAGGAGTCGCGTGCACGAGCATGCCGGGCCTCACACGCACGAATCCCTCGACGATGACCTTGTCGGCGGGTTGAAGACCTTCCTCGATGATCAACCGGTTGGCGACCTGCTCTCCCACTCGCACCGTCCGGACGTCGACCGTGCCGTCCGGTGCCACGACGCCGATCTGGTACGCCCCTTGGAGCTCGTTGACGGCCCGTTGGGGCACGACCAGCGCCCCCTTCCGAACGTCGATCGCGGCCCGCACTCTTCCGTACTGACCTGGGCGCAGGATGTTGCCGCGATTCGGGAATGCACCCTGGATGGCGATGGTGCCCGTCCGCGGATCGACCTGGCGATTGGTCACGACCACGGTCCCGCGTGCCGGGTACACGCTGCCGTCGTCGAGGATGAGGTCGAGGAGCGGATCATCGCCCCTCGCCGGCTCGGCCCAATGGTTGCCCTGGGCGGAGCGGAGGTATTCGACTTCGCTGATGTTGAACTGGACCTTGATCGGATCGACTTGCGAGACCGTGGTCATGACTGTGGAAGGGCTCACCAGGCTGCCGACCTGCGCCTGGGCTATGCCCGCGATGCCGTCGATCGGCGAAGTCACCTGGGTCCAGCCGTGACTGAGCTTCGCCTGCGCAAGTGTGGCACGAGAAGACTCGACGCTCGCTGCCGCCTCCTTCTCGGCCGCGAGATCGTTGTCGAGTTGCTGTCTTGGGATCACCTCCTGGGCGATCAGCTTCCTGTCGCGCTGGACGTCGAGGCGCGCCTTAGCCAGGGCCGCGATGTTCCTCTCCAGGGCAGCTTTTGCCTGGTCGGCTACCGCCTTGTAATTGCGCGGGTCGATCACGAAGAGGAGATCTTCCCTCCCGACGTACGTCCCCTCCTTGTACGCCTGCTTGCGGACATACCCTTCGACCTGCGGCCTGATATCGGCATTGACGAAGCCGTCCAAAGTCCCAACCCACTCGCGGAAGAGCGGGACGTCCATCTGTTCGACCTGCGCCACCTGGACGGTGGGAGGTGGCGGCGCTGGAGTGGCGGCGGTCTTGTGACAGGCGGCGCTGGCGAGCGTCAGGGCGACGATCCAAGTGCGCGTGTTCATCATGGCGCGGCCCCCTTTCATGATCCACCCGGTGCTCGGATGCGGCGCGCGGGCGAACGATGCAGAACCGCTCCCGCGCACATCTATCAAGAATGCGCGTGGGTGTCCGCATCCGGGTCACGACGGCGCGGCGCCGACGTTGTCGGCGTCGTCGCTTGGAGATGAATCCTCCTCGGAGTCGCGGAAAGCCCGCTGCCGCCGAGCGGATCAGTCCTGTTCGGCCAACATCTGCGCCTGCGTTTTTCCGTACGGATGGAAGTTTGCCTTCTCGCCCTTCGCCCAGGCTGTTCGCTGCTCCGCGCCGCTGATGTCCCAATCGGGACGGCAGCGCTGCAGTACGGCGCGCAGGTCGAGGCGCAGCTCCTCCACCGTCGGCCGGCCGAAGAACCAGTACCCATTGTAGATCTTGTAGACACGCAGGCCAGGCTCGAGCACCAGCGTGTGAGGGATCATCGGATTGTGATGCGGGTCGGTGTATTCCGCGATGTCGAGATCCTTCTGCACTTTGCGCCCGGGGTCCGCGAGAAACGTCCACCAGGCGCCGACGCCAGCGCGGAACTCGTTCGTCTCGAGGAGGTTGTCGGTCGAGATCGTCACGAGACGGCAGTAGCCCACCTGCATCTCGCGGTGGATTTGCAGGAGCCCTTCGTGTTGCCTCCTTTCTTTTGGACAGAAACCTCCGCGAGAGAGCACCAGCACCAACGGATCGCCTCCCTGCAACTCCGAGAGCGTGCGGTGCTTGCCGCGGTGGTCAGGAAGCTCGTAGTCGGGAAACACCGCGCCGGGAACGATGTCGGGTCGCATTCCGACAATCTCTACCCCTGCGCGCGGTCGCACAAGCGGCCGGCGGCTCATCGATCGGCTGGCGCGCGGCCCTCAGCGGCGGGTACCTTCCATGTGGAGCGCGGCATCTTTGGCTGCCTCGTCGGGAGTCCTCCCCTGCTCGCGCGCGACGATGTAGGCGGCGTACCACCCGGACCAGTGATGTTTCGGAGCGGTCGGTTCGTACTCGCCATGGCGCTTCTCTGTCTCTCGCAGAAGCTCCGTCAGAGTCGCGACGTCCATGCTCAGTCCTCGTCCGGGAAGCCGCGTCTTGATCTCCTGGAGCAGCCAGCCGTTGCCATCTGGATCACTGAATGAGGCCCATGAGCGGTAGGAGTGACCTTCCGGGTCCGGGCCCGGCACGCGTCCCTTCGTCCCGTCGAGATGGAGGCCACCCGCGAAATGGAACACCTCACTCGCGTCGACGTCGTGTCCGATCAACTCGGCGCGTGCTGCCTCGATGTCATCGACGATGAGGAAATTTCCCTGAACTGAGCCCGGCACGGCGGTCGTGATTCCCTTGCCGAACAGAATCGAGCACGGTGAGCCGGGAGGTGTCAGCTGCACCACCCGCCAGTCCTCACCGGTGGCGAAATCGGCATCCAGGCGCCACCCCAACCTCTGGTAGAAGCGCTTGGCGCGATCGACGTCGGACACCGGAAGGACGACGACCTCGAGCTTCAGATCGACCATCCCAGCCTTCGGGTTCTGGGTTGCGTTTTCACTGTGCATCTGCGTGCTGCTCATCGTGGCCTCCGTGGGTTGGTCGTGTGAGGCATCAGGGTCGCGCTTTGGCCGCCACTTCGCGCCCGTGGAAGACCCTGGTCGGTGCGCTGGTGTGCGCGTTCTGGAAGCCAAAGGCAAGGACGGATAAGCACGGTCCTCGCCTATCTCCCCGCTTCATCAGAGTCAGCGCTTTCGCTCGCCGATCAGGAGACCCTGCAGGCCATATCCGATGGGGCCGCGCACGTCGTGCACGACCGAGTGCGCGAGCCCCAGGCCGCGGTTCGAGGCGGTGGTCACCGCCTCGAGGCAGACCCACTCGCCCTCGGGGTAGCGGTGCAGGTACACGGTGAGATCGGGGTTGATGAAGATGAAACGGCGGTAATCGAGTGCGCTCGACACGCCGTTGCCGGAATCGGCGGCAATGAGCACGCGCGCGAGCGGCGTCACAGGCTCGCCCGCGATGAGTGGATGGCGCATGCGCAGCCACGCGATCGCCGGGCCCTGCTCGAGGAAACCGCCGCGCACGAACGAGTTCTCCATCCCGGTGTGGTAGCCGACTTCGTAGCCGGTGGGAAAGAACCGCGCCACCTTGCCCCGATCGGGTCCGGGAACCGCAGGCAGGAGCGGCGGCTCGGGAAACGAGAGGTCGGTCGTGCGGATGCGTAGCGCCTCCCCGCGGAGGATCTCCTCGCTGCCCGCGGAGATCGTGCCGCCGAGGACCTGGACGCTGCGCCCCGCGTTGAGCACGCGGGTCGCGACCGTCAGCGGCGCGAGTGGGACGGGCTTCAGCATCTCGAAGGTGGCGCGCACGATCATCGAGTCGTCGCGCCGCTCAGTTGCCTCCAGGACCGTGCCGAGGAGCGCAGCGGGCGGACCGCCGTGCTGCGCGTCGGCGCTCCAAGGCCCGCGGGTGAGCTCGGTCGGGACGTAGCGGCCGCCGTCACGGTGGAAGAAGGCATCGAACGTCACGGTTGAACGATGCGCGGGGTTGTGTCCCGTTGCGCGTTATGCGCCGCCGAGGCCCTCTCCGGGCAGATCGAGAAGTATCTCCGCATGCGCGCGTAGCGTGCGGTTCCCCGAAGGCGGCTACCGTCGCTTCGCCGCCACTTCGTTGGCGGCCTTCTCGATGAATGCGGCCACCGACTTCGGCTGCGACACATAGACCGCGTGGCTGCCGGCGACCTCCGTGACGGTCGAGCCGGCGCGCTTTGACATGTTCCGCTGGGCAGGCGGCGGGATCATCCTGTCCTCGGTGGACACCAGGTACCAGCTCGGCTTGGTCTTCCAGGCGGGCTCGGTGATCGTCCCGGACAGTGCTTCCACGCCCCAGGGGACCTGCGAGCTTGCCATGAACGCGGCCGTGTCGGCGTCCACGTCACCCGCGAAGGAGAAGTGGAACTTCGCCTTGTCGAGGAACAAGAAGCCGTCTTGCGGAGGCAGGATCGGAGGGACCGGCGCGCCAGGCGGGGGATCCTTGATCAGCGACGACACCGATTCCCCTTTGTCGGGAGCGAAAGCGGCGATGTACACGAGCCCGGCGACCTTCGGGTCGGTGCCGGCTTCGGTGATCACCACGCCGCCGTAGGAGTGACCGACGAGCAATACGGGGCCGCCTTGCGCGGCGATCGCGCGCTTCGTCACCGCGACGTCGTCAGCCAGAGACAGCGTGGGGTTCTGCACGACCACTACGTCGTACCCGTCCTTCTTCAAGATCCCGTACACGGCCGCCCAGCCTGAGCCGTCGACGAAGCCGCCGTGGACCAGAACGATGTTCCTGATTGCCGAGCTATCGGTTGCAGGCATGGCGATCTCCTCTGACGCGCAGTGCGCGGAACCTGTTCGTTGCCGTGGAGGGTGATTGCATTGCCCTCCGAGGCCCTCGATTAGAAGCGGCTGCTCGGGATGTCAATAGGCACCGCCAAGGTCGCCGCACTCTCGATCCACTACCGCGGCGGCCGTTCGCGCGGCACGAACTTGATGCGGGAGATCAACGGCGCCGAGGGCAATCTGCAGCTCACCGCCGACGGGGGCCAGGCCCAGATCGGCCTGGCCAGGGACGAGAAGAGGCCTAGCCCGCTCCCGAGTGCGACCGGATGAATCAGCAGCCGGTACTCGTCGACCAGTCCGAGCCGCACAAGGCTCCGGGCAAACCCGACGCCTCCGTGCGCCATGATCTCCTTGCCTGGCTCCTGCCGAGACGGACATCTTGAGAATGAGGTTCCTCACGGTTTGCCTCCCGGGGAATCGCCGCGGATGAACGACAGATATTTCATGGCTCCTCCTCGGCTTCCGATCATGCGACGAGCGAGCCCGGCGAGCCGGATCGACACGTCAGAGCCTTTTGCGCTGGAAATAAAAAAGCCCGGATCAGACCGGGCTTTTTCAAAGACTTGGAGCGGAACACCGGGTTCGAACCGGCGACCTTCGCCTTGGCAATTCTGAAGGCCAGGATTCCCGAACCTCCACGCCACGGTCTACACGCTGTGCGCCCGTGGACGACTGCCACACGTTCGCATCTCGAGATCTCGCTGCGTTCATCGTCGCACGTCCGGAGCACGAATGACCCCTGGCCGAAAACGCCCCGCTTGACGAGTCGTGGCGAACGGCGTAAACGCGCCAACGCAATTGCTAGACGTGCCGCCGTGGCGCCCCACAAGGGCCTAGAGGGAAGCCGGTCGAATTCCGGCGCGGTCCCGCCACTGTAGCCGGGCAGCTCGTCCCAGAAGCCACTCGGTGCATGCACCGGGGAAGGCGGGACGCGCGCGCAGCGAGTCGCTGCGGACCCGGGAGCCAGGAGACCTGCCTGGCGGCATGAGACGAAGTCCTTCGCCTCTTCGAGAGAAAGAGGGAGACATCATGCCGCTGGTCGAAGCCCCGCAGGGGCGTCTCGTTTGTTCGCGCGCGAAGTCGGCCGCGAGCTTCTTCACCGTCCTCCTGTCCGCGTTGCTCTCCTGGACGCGGAGCGTCCGTGCCGATCAGGACGCGGGCGTCCCGGAGGAGCCTGTTGCCGGGCCACTGACCGAGGTCATCAATGTCCGCGGCTCGCGCCCGAGCGGCGCCGCGCAGACCTCAGTGGTGGACGCCGAACGTTTCGCAGGCGAGGCGCCGACGGTCGCCGAGCTCCTCGCCACATCGCCCGGCGTCTCAGTGCAGCGGAGCGGCGGCCCGGGACAAGCCGCGTTCGTGTCGCTGCGCGGAGCGTCGCCCGATCAAACGCTCGTGCTGCTCGACGGCATTCCGCTCCAAGGGCCCGGCGGCGATGCCATCGACCTGTCCACGCTGCCATCCTCGTTCGTAAGCAAGGTGGTCGTTAGCCGCGGCGTTCTCGGCGCGCAGCTCGGCGCCGGCGCTCTCGGCGGGGCGGTCGAGCTGGTGCCGAAGACGACCGGTGCTTCCGAGCCGCAGTTTGGCGCTGAACTCGCCGCCGGGTCGTTCGGCTCGGTGCGCGTGACGGCGGATGCGGTGGTCTCGCTGGCCAGCGCGGCCCGCAGCATCGTGGCGATACAGCTCGATCGGACGAACGGCAGGTTCCAGTACGAGCGCCAGTTCACGCCGGAGATCCCGGGCGCGCCCTACTACCCAGCCGTGCGGGAGAACGCCGATGCGATGCGCGGCTCGCTGCTGGTGCGGACCGAAGTGCCGCTGCGCGAAGGCCTGGAGCTCGACGCTCTTTTCCAGGGCACCGCGGCCAGCCGCGGATTGCCTGGACCTGTGGGCATGTTCACGCCGCGGGCGCGTGAAAGCGACCAAGGCGGGATCTTCGGCGCGCGACTGCGGGCGACCGTCGGGGAGACCGTGATCCAGGCTCGCGGCTGGGGCCGCGCCAGCCTCGTCCAGCTGCGCGCGCTCGGACTGGGTTTCGACTGTCCCGAAGGCGGTTCGAGCCCTGCTTGCGCGGTCCAGCAGAGCCACACACTGGGGACGCGCGGCGAGCTCGAGGTGACGTTCCCCGTTTCTCTCAGCCATTCCATCGCGACGTCCCTATCCGCGGGCGGCGAATGGCTAGCAGGAAGCTACGCCGGAATCCACCGCCGCGAGATCGTCTCGCTGGGGATCTCCGACGACGCTTCGCTCCTGCGGGGAGCGCTCTCCGTGTATCCGGCACTGCGGCTCGACTTCGTTGGGACAATGACCGGATTCAGTCCGGGCCTGAGCGCCAGCGCGCGACCCTTTCTGGGCACTGCTGTCGAACCCTTCGAGGTGCGAGCTGGCGCTGGAGCCTCCTTCCGCCCGCCCACCTTCTCGGAATTGTATCTCGACACGGGCCCTACGCAGCCGAATCCAGATCTGCGCCCCGAGCGGGCCCTGTCGGTCGACGCCGGCCTGCGTTGGAAGACCCATCCGTTCACCGCCTCGGCCGGCGTCTTCTGGTCTCGCTATCGCGATCTGATCCTTTACGAGCTGTATCCGCCGGCGCGGGTGAAGCCGTACAACATCGGCGCTGCGCGAATCCGAGGCGCCGAAGTCCAACTCTCCGTCAGACTCCCGCTCGAGGTTGGCCTCGAGGTGGCCTACAGCTTCGTCGAGGCGGTGAACGAGCGGCCCTCGGCGACCCAAGGAGGGCGCAAGCTCTCGTACCGCTCGCCCCACCGCCTCTTCGCGCGGCTCGACCGCCGGGGAGACCGGCTCGAAGGTTTCGTTCAAGTCCAGCTCTCCTCGGCGATGCCGCGAAACGCGTATGGCACGGCCGAACTGCCCGCGCAGGTCTGTATCGACGCAGGCGCGGGTGTGCGCGTGGCTGGCCCACTCTGGGTCGACCTCGAAGTCCGCAACGTGCTCGACGACCGTACGCAGCAGGATCTCTTCCAGTACCCGCTTCCGGGGGCCTCGTTCCAGGCGACCGCGCGGGCCCGCTTCTAGCGCCACTCCTCTTCCCAGCGGTGGCGCCGGCGAGCCCTTCGCCATCGCACATTTGCCACGCGCACGAGGTCCACATGAACCGTTCCGTATCCACTCGATCGTTTACCCTGGCGCTGGCGGCATTCCTGGCCAGCTGCAGCGGCGGCAGCTTCCGCGCACCGCCTCCCCTCGCCAGCATCACTTTGCCTTCTGGAAGCGCGTTGCGGCCCTTCGATCCCACCCATCCCACCCGGCCCGCGCCTGCCGTCATCGCGTCCGGACCAAGTGGATCCGCTTTCGTTTCCTTGACCAACCTCGACGACAACTTCGCGCCTGGGGGTCCCGGCATGCTGGTCCGGGTCCAGCCGGAGACCGGTGTCAGGACGGTGATCCTGCCCGGCGGCGCGGACGATCACGCCTGCACCAACAGCGGCGTGGTGAGAAACGACGGCAACCTGCTGCTGGTGGTCTGCGCCGGCTCGTTCTCCGCGCAGGAGTTACGCGGACGCGCGGTGATCGAGGTCGATCCGGCCACGAACGCGCCGCTCCGCAAGGCATCGCCACCGGCGGGTTTCCAGCCGTCGTACGTCGCCAGTGGTCCAAGCAAGATATGGGTGGGCGACTTCGGCTCCGCGCGCCTCTACAGCCTCGACCGGAGCACGTTCGCGCTGGCCGACGGCGCGGACGAAAGTCACCCCGCCATCCAGCTGCCCTGCCCCGCGTCGCTGACGTACGTGGCCGATCTGCTGGTGAACGGCAACGATCTGTTCGCGCTCTGTGGAGCGGACGAGGGCTACCTGGTCCGGCTCGACCCGCAGAGCGGCGCCGTCAAGGGCGACAAGGTCTTGGTCGGCGCCCAGCCTACCGCGATGACCGTCGCCGGCGACGGCCGTCTGGCGGTGGTCAACTCAGTGAGCGGCACCCTTACGATGGTGACGATCGGCGCGCAGACGATGATTGCCGAGGTGAACTTCTTCTCCTTCGGCAAGAGCGCCGCGCTGCAGGACGTGCGCGCACGCGGCCAGTTCCTCTATACCGTGGCGTCCGCCACCAACACGGTGCAGAAGCTCGACCTGTCCGTGAAGGACCCGGCGAAGATGTTGGTCGCGGAGGTCAACACCGGCGACGGTTCGAACCCCTGGAACATCCTGCCGCTCGACGACGACCAAGCGATCGTCAGCAACTTCATCGCCGGAAACATTGTCGGCGTGGACTTCAGAAAAGGGGCGAGGCCGTGAAAGTCGTCGTCCCGCCGTTCGACCTCGCCTCCGCGGAGCTGGCCCGGGCGCGCCAGCAGCGCCTGACCAAACCCCGCGGGAGCCTCGGCCTGCTCGAGGACATTCCCGTGCGGCTCGCCGGGCTGCAACGAACTGCGCTGCCGGCTTCGCGGCCCGCGGCCGCGATCGTGTTCGCCTCCGACCATCCGGTCGCCCGGCACGGCGTCTCAGCCTATCCCGTGGAAGTCACCGCGGCGATGCTGCGCAACTTCGTCGCCGGCGGCGCGGCGGCGAGCGTCCTGGCCAAAGAGCTCCGGGTTCCGCTCCACATCGTCGACGTCGGCGTGCGAGACGGCGCCGATCTCGCGTTCGAGCAGGACATTCGTCTCGCCCGCGCGCCCGTGGCTCGAGACGAAGTGGGCGACCTGAGGGTGGAGGACGCGATGAGCGAGGCGACGTTCGCCCGCGCCGTCCTGGCCGGGGCGGCCGCGGTGGACGCATTGCCCGCGGGCGTTCTGGTGCTAGCCCTGGGCGAGATGGGAATCGGAAACACCACCGCCGCCTCGGCGGTGGCCGCAATGCTCCTGGACGCGCGCGGTGCGGACGCCGATACGCTCGTGGGCGCCGGCACCGGCGTGAGCGGTGCCGCGCTGGCACGGAAGAGAGCGGTCGTGCGCGACGCGCTCGCACGCGTCGGCAAGGTCGGTTCGTCCCTGGAGGCCGTTCGCCGGCTGGGCGGGCGCGACATCGCCGCGCTGTTCGGAGCCGCCGCGCGCGCCTGCGAGCGTGGAATGGCGATCCTCGTCGACGGCTTCATCGTTTCCACGGCGGTCCTTGCCTTGGTGCGGACAGCGCCCGCGGTGCGCAGATCCCTCTTCTTCGCGCACCGCTCTGCCGAGCCGGGGCACCGCCGCGTCCTGGAGGCGATGGAAGCAAGACCCCTCCTCGACCTCGAGCTGCGCCTGGGCGAGGCGAGCGGAGCGCTGCTCGCGCTGTCCCTCCTCGATCACGCCTGCGCGCTCCACGTGCGCATGGCGACCTTCGCCTCGGCGGGCGTCCCGGACGGCGGCGCCCCATGACCGTCCTTCGCGCGGTGCCGGCTGCGTTTGCCTTCCTCACCCGGCTGCCGGTGGGCGGACCGGCATTCACTGCGGAGGACTTGCGCTGGAGCTCCGCGCACTTTCCGCTCGTGGGTGCGGTGCTGGGGTCGGTCCTCGCGGGGGTGATGCTGGTCTCCGCGCGCGCCGGCCCGGTGGTGTCGGCCGCTCTCGCCGTATCCGCCGGAATGCTGCTCACGGGCGCCTTCCACGAGGACGGCCTCGCGGATACCGCCGACGCGCTGGGCGGCGCTTCCGATCGCGAGAAGCTGTTCGTGATCCTGCGCGACAGCCGCATCGGGACCTTCGGCGCGGCGGCCCTCTGCATGGCGCTTCTCCTGCGGGTCGCGCTCCTCTCCGCTCTTGCCGGACTGGCGCCCTTGGCGCTGCTGCTGACGCAAGCGCTGGCGCGTCTTCCGCCGGTGTGGATGATGGCGATCTTGCCTTCGGTGTCGCCGGAAGGCGCGAAGAGCAGCGCTGTGGTGCGCGCTGGGGCGGCGCAGGTGGCGGTCGCGAGCGGCTGGATCGCGCTGCTCTTCGGCGCGGCCGCCGTTACCGGATTCCTCGACTGGAGGTTGCTGGTGGGCCTGCTCGCGATCGCCGGCCTGACCGCGGTCGCGTGCGGCGTCCGCTTCATGCGGCGGGCCGGCGGATTGACGGGAGACTTCCTCGGCGCCACGGAGCAGGTGGTGGAGTGCACCCTCCTGCTCACGCTTGCTCTCTGGCGGGGAAGCGGCGTCCGATGAGCCTCCTCCTGTGCGCGCGGCATGCCGCGGTCGCGGTCACCAACCGCTGTTACGGGAGGCTCGACCTGCCCCCGGGCGAGGACCCGCGCGCGAGCGCGAGGCGTCTTTCGCTCGCGCTCCCGAGCACGACCCCGCTGGCGGTCTGGACGAGTCCGTTGCGGCGCTGCCGCGAAGTGGCTGACGAGCTTGCCCGGCTCCTGAAGGCCGTCCTGCGCATCGACGACAGGCTGGCGGAAATCGATTTTGGCGAATGGGAGGGCCGCGGCTGGAACGAGATCGAGCGCCGGGATCGCGTCCGCTACGAAGCATGGCTCGCCTCCTGGCGCGACGTCGGTCCGCCGGGCGGCGAATCTCTCGTGGCTTTCGAAGGTCGCGTCCGCGCGTGGGCAGGTGAACGCGGCGCTCACGGCGACATCGAGACCTTGGCGTTGGTCGGTCACGCGGGCGTCATCCGTGCCCTGCGCGTGCTCGGGGCAGGCGCCACCTGGGACGAAGCGCTCCACCAGCCCATTCCGCATCTCGAGTGGCTGGCCCTTCCCATCGCTCGAGATTCGCACCGATGAAGATCCCGCTTCGAGCTTGGACCATCCTTCTTTGCGCGCTGGCGGTGGCGCGAGGTGCGCCAGCCGCGGCGCAGCGGGTGGTCAGCCACACCGTCGGCACCGACGAGCTTCTGCTCGCCCTGGCCGATCCGGGGCAAATCGCCGCCCTCAGCCACCTTGGCCGCGACCGGGCTTACAGCCTGAACGCAAGCGAGGCGGCGGCGTATCCCACGCTGAAGAGCAACGATGCGGAGAGTGTCATGCGGTTCCGTCCGGACCTCGTGCTGGTCGCCAGTTACACGGAGGCGCCCACGCTCGCGCTCCTCCGCCGCGCGGGCGTGAGGCTGATCGTCGTCGAGCGCTTCGAGTCGCTCGAGGACGTCTACGCGAACATCCGCGCCATCGGCGCCGCGCTCGGCCATTCCGATCGCGCCGAGAAGCTCATCGGGAGCACGAAACAGCGCGTAGCCGAGCTCGCCCGCAAGCTGGAGGGAGTGAAACCGGTCCGCGTGCTGGCGGTGAGCACCTATCCATTCACCGCAGGCTCGCAAACCACGTTCCAGGATCTCTGCGACCACGCCGGCGCGATCAACGTGGCCGCCGAAGCGGGCCTCGTCGGGCATGCCTCGACCCCCGATGAAAAGCTGCTCACCTGGAATCCAGAGCTGCTGATCGCCTCGGATAACGAGGGAGCCGGCTTGGAGGCCCGGCTCTGGCAGATGCCGGCCTACCGGCACCTGCCGGCGCTGAGGGCCGGCCAGCTGGTCCTTCTTCCCGGGCCGCTGATGGCGAGCGTCACTCACCATCGCGTCGCGGCGTTCGAGGCGCTTGCCCGCAAACTGCACCCGGAGCGTTTCCCGTGAAGCGACGGCTCGTCACCTGGCTGCTGGTCTCGCTGCTGCCGGCCGCATTTCTCGCGTCGCTCGCGCTCGGCGAGGTGCGGCTCCCGCTCACGGACGTCGCGCAGGCGCTTCGCGGCCGGGGAGATCCCATCGCCGTGACGATCGTCCGCGATTTCCGTCTGCCGCGATCGCTGGTCGGAGCAGCCGTCGGCGCCGCGCTGGCGGCGAGCGGCGTCGTGATGCAGGCGTTCTTCCGCAACGCGCTGGCGAGCCCGGGACTGCTTGGTGTTTCCAGCGGCGCCGCGCTGGGTGCAGTGTCGGTGCTGGCGTTCGGAATCGGGCATGCGCTTTGGACCGTCCCGCTCGCGGCCATCGCGGGCGCCTTCGCCGCCACGGCGGCCGTGGTCGTGCTCGCCCGGAGAGGCGCCGCGACGGAGCGACTGCTCCTCTCCGGAATCGCGCTGAATGCTCTCCTGGACGCGGGGACGGCGTTCGTGCTCTCGGCCAATGCCGGCCGCCTCGAGCTCAGCGGCCAGATCCTCTTCTGGTTGATGGGCGGGCTCGAGAGCCGTACGGCCGAGCACGTGATCATCGGCATTCCTTCCATCGTGGTCGCCTGCGTTCTCCTGCTGCCGCTGGGGCGCGACCTCAATCTCATCAGCCTCGGCGAGCAGAGCGCGCAGAGCCTGGGCGTGGACGTGCGCCGGGTGCGTTGGAGGCTCGTCGTTCTCTCTACCCTGCTCACCGCGCTCGCCACCTCCGTCGCGGGAGTGGTCGGCTTCGTCGGGCTGGTCGTTCCACACCTCTTGCGGCTGTCGCTCGGTCCCGATCACCGGAGACTCCTTCCCGCCTCGATGATGGGCGGAGCGGTCCTGACGCTCGCCTGCGACGTGGCGACGCGCCTCCTCCCGGGCGGGCTGCGCCTTGGCGTGATCACGGCGCTCGTGGGCGGTCCGTTCTTCCTCTGGATGCTGAGGACGCTGGCATGAGCGCTCTGACGGTCCGCGCGCTGACGGTGCCCGGCCGACTGAACGGCGTGTCCTTCGCGCTGCGGCACGGCACCCTGGCAGCCGTCGTCGGCCCGAACGGGAGCGGCAAGTCGACATTGCTCCAGGCGGCCGCGGGACTCCTGCCGGCCGGCGGCGACGTCGAGCTGGATGGACGGACGCTGCCGCGCATCGCCGTCATCGACCGGGCGCGACGCCTGGCCTGGGTGCCGCAGGAAGCGAGCTTCCAGTTCGCCTTCAGCGTCCGGGAAGTGGTCGCCCAGGGGCGCTACATGTGGGCCGACGATGGGAGCGGCGTCGATGATGCGCTGACCGCCTTCGACCTTCGAGATCTGGCGGACCGGCCGGTGACCCGGCTCAGCGGGGGCGAGCGCCAACGGGTGAGCCTTGCACGCGCGGTCGCGACCGGGGCTAGATTGCAGCTCTGGGACGAGCCCGTCGCCCAGTTGGACGTGCGGCACGCTCTCGAGGTCATGGCCCTGGCGCGCCGATTCGCGAACGGCGGCGCTGCGCTCCTCGTCAGCCTCCACGACCTGCGCATGACGCGCTCGTTCGACCGCGTCCTTCTGCTCCAGCTCGGCCGGTTGGTCGCCGATGGCCGCCCGGAGGAAGTGCTCACTCCCGCTGCCATCCTCAAAGTCTTCGGAGTGCGTGCACGCCCTGCTGTTTCCCTTCATCTGGAGCTCCCCGATGACAGACGCGAACGAGCATGAAGCGGAGATGAAGGCTTTGCAGAAGCAGATGCGCAGCAAGATGGCCGCCGCCCGCCGCCGCAAGGGACTGATCATCGTCCACACCGGCGACGGAAAGGGAAAGACCAGCGCCGCCCTGGGCATGTTGCTGCGCTCGCTCGGCCACGGCTTCAAATGCGCGGTGGTCCAGTTCATCAAGGGCGGCCGCGGGACTGCAGAGTCCCTGCTCAAGTCTCCACGCCTGCGGTGGGACAAGGTCGGCCAGGGCTTCACCTGGGACACGCAAAGCCGGGAGAAGGATACGCAGTGCGCCCGGGCCGGGTGGGCGCTGGTGCGGCGACATTTGGCGGACCCCGAGCTGAAGTTCCTGTTGCTCGACGAGTTGAACATCGTCCTGTCCTACGAGTACCTCCCCGCCGCCGAAGTGATCGAGGCCCTGCGGAACAAGCGCGAGGACCTGCACGTGGTGGTCACCGGCCGCGGCGCTCTTCCGGCGCTGATCGAGATCGCGGACCTGGTGACCGAGATGAAGGAGATCAAGCACCCCTTCAAGGAAGGCATCCGGGCGCAGCCGGGGATCGAGTTCTGATGGGAACGATCCTGTTCGTCACTGGTCCGGCGCGGAGCGGGAAGAGCCGCTGGTCGGTGGCTCGCGCGCGCGAGTGGGGACCCGAGGTGGTCTTCGTCGCGACCTGCAGGCCCGGCGATCCGGAGATGGACGACCGCATCCGCGTCCACCGGAGCGAACGACCTTCCTGGCGCACCATCGAGGCGCCCGATAGCGTCAGCGCGGCACTCGCGAGCATCCTGCCGCCGCCGAGTGGCGTGGTGCTCGACTGCGTCACCCTCTGGATGAGCGACCGGCTGGACTCGACCGACGACCAGATCCTGGCGGCGTGGGACGAGGAGCTCGGCGCATTGCGGCGGGCGGCGTGGCCGGCCGTGATCGTCGGCAATGAAGTGGGCTGGGCGCCGGTGCCCGATTCCATGCTCTTGCGCCGCTTCCGCGATCTCAATGGCTGGCTCGGTCAGCGGACGGCGGAAGCCGCCGACGAGGCCTGGCTCCTGATCGCCGGCCGGCCGCTGCGCCTCAAGTGACGGCGATCCCGAAACGCCCGATCATGGTGCTCGGCTGCAGTAGCGATGCCGGGAAATCGTTCCTCGCCGCGGCGCTGTGCCGCTGGTTCGCGCGGCGGGGGGAGCGAGTGGCGCCGTTCAAGGCGCAGAACATGTCGAACAACGCGGGCGTGTGCGCGGACGGATCGGAGATCGGACGCGCCCAGTACCTTCAGGCCCTCGCCGCCGGCGTGCCGCCGGAGGCCCGGATGAATCCGGTCCTGCTCAAGCCCGAATCGGACACGCGCAGCCAGGTCGTGGTCCTGGGCCGCTACGATTCGCGGTTGAGCGCGATGCCTTGGCTCGAGCGTCGGGATCGGCTCTGGCCTGCCATCGCGGGCGCACTCGATTCCCTGCTCGGGGACTTCGAGCGGATCGTGCTGGAGGGCGCGGGCAGCCCGGGGGAACCGAATCTGATGCCGGGAGATGTAGTGAACTTCGCCGTCGCGCGACACGCAGGCGCCGCCTGCTACCTGATCGCGGACATCGATCGGGGCGGCGCCTTCGCGCACCTGCTCGGGACCTGGGAGACGTTGGAGCCGCGGGACCGCGCGCTCCTCCGCGGATTCGTCTTGAACAAGTTCCGCGGCGATCCGGCGCTCCTGCTCGACGCGCGAGAATGGCTGCGGACGCGGACCGGCATTCCCACATCGGCGCTGGTCCCGTATCGGCGACACTTGCTGCCCGAGGAGGACGCGTTCTTCCATCGGCCGAACTGGCGGACGGGTGCAACACGGGTGGCGCTGGTGCTGTACCCCTACGCGTCGAACCTCGACGAGTTCGACCCGCTGGTGCACGAGGAAGGCGTGGATGTGGTGCCGATCGAGGGGCCGGAAGGACTGGAGGGAGTGGGCGCGGTCCTTCTCCCCGGGAGCAAGAACACGGCGGCAAGCCTGGATTACCTCCGTCGCAGCGGACTCGCCGCTCGGATCTGCTCGCTGGCCAGAGCCGGCGTCCCCATCCTGGGGATCTGCGGCGGCCTGCAGATGCTGGGCAGACGGGTCCGCGATCCCCAGCGGATCGAGGGGCGAGACGCCGAGGGGTTGGGATTGCTCGACGTCGAGACGACCTTCGCCGGCGAGAAGACGACACGAAGGACGCGAGTGCATTCCGCGGACTGCGGCTGGATCGAGGGGTACGAGATCCACCTTGGCCAGACGGCCGCCGACGCTCACGTCGAGACACACCTGGATGGCGGCC
The DNA here is from genome assembly GCA_005879535.1 of Deltaproteobacteria bacterium. Classification (NCBI taxonomy): domain Bacteria; kingdom Pseudomonadati; phylum Myxococcota; class Myxococcia; species Deltaproteobacteria bacterium. The sequence goes on from VBKI01000071.1 coordinate 60,884, forward strand.
TCGGGTTTCGCCAGGGCAACGTCGCAGGCGTCTACCTGCATGGCCTGTTCGAGAACACCTCCTATCGGCTTCACTTCCTCCGCTCGCTCGGATGGAGCGGCGCGACCGCCGAGTGGGACCAGCGCATCCGCGCAGATCTCGACCGGGTCGCCGACCTGATCGACGAATCCGGTTGGGCGCGCGATCTAATCGCTCTTTGAGGCAGGGATGGGGTCGAATTTTGCTATCACCCTTTTGGGTCATGGCCGGCCCTTGCAGGGCGACGACTCCTGCGACATGACGGTGCTCACGGCGCCTGCTGCGCCTCGGCCGCCTGGACTGCTCTCTCCGCTTCTGCTCGCGTCAGGGGGCGATGTGATCGATCACCCAGCCCGGGCAGGCACCGCTGTGCTTGTCCGTACTCGGGCACGGAAACCATTTGCGGAACTGTGCCTTTGCTCGCGACGATCGCGGATGGGCGCCGCAGTGGTGTCTAGCTCGGGCTGCCGCGCGCGAGCGGGTAAGGTCCCTCTGGTCAGCGCTTTGCTCAAGCCGCTGCCGATGATCGCCTTTGCGGTGTGGTCGATCTGGCTCTTGACGTTCGGCGTGAGCCTCATGTGGCATGCAAAGAAAAAGACGACCAGCCTCCCAGGCTGGAGCGAATCAGCGAGGTGACGACGTGACTCAAGCCGATTCCTGCGATCGGGGAATCGATCGCTGCCCTGGTTCGACGCGCTAATCTAAATTGCCGCGAGGAAGGACGCATCGTGAACGTGCCTGCCTTGAAGGTGGGTGTCACTTTCAGATCGATGCCGGGACCGCCGCCGCAATTGCGGCGCTACTCACTTTCCTGCGGGGATGAGCGAAGCTGTTGCGAGAGCAGCGAGATACAGGCCAAAGCCATAGACCGTGTGTGTGGCTAGGCTTTTCATGCTGTTGAAGAGAGGGGTTGCCGTCTTGGAGGATGCGATCCCTGCTCCCAGTGCCGGCTGCAAGATAAGCAATGGCGCTAACACCGTCACGATCCCAATGAGGAGCGCGGGAAGCAAAGACGGCGATCGGGCCCACTTCAAGCCGAACGTCGACAGCAGGAGAGCGGCGAACGTTATCCCAATCGAGTAGTGTGCACACCAGCCCATCAGCACCTCGCCTCTCACGGGCGTTGCCCTGGCTATGCTCTCATGCATCCATTGCCGTCGGCGAAGGTGACCTATCCAGCGCCCCAGGAAAGCGAAATTCAAGGGCGGTATTCCAAACTGTCTAAGCAGAAAGGCCCATGCGTCCATCACCACTGTGGCGCCAACTCCGATCAGAATCGTGCGCAGGACGAATTCGACTTTCTCACTCACGGTAATTCCTTCGGAAGGCCATCAGCATCGACAAGTAACTTTCCCTCTGGGGCTGCGATAATCAAACGGTTTCCCGATGTCAGCCCTCGGTTGCGTGGAACACCGGGCTCGAACCGGCGACCTTCGCCTTGGCAACGAGGCAGCCCGCCATCCGCGATGATCAGTAGTTGCATTGACCAACGCAAGGCGGCCTCCTTGCTGCCGCCCATTGAGACTCTGCGCGAGGAAAACGCTACAGCCGTCGATCAGACAGTGGAACCGTTCGCCGGACGCATTCCCTCCTGCAGCGCTGTACGGGGCGCCAGGAGGATTCCAATGAAATCCGCGCTCGTCGGCTTGCTGATCGCCGGCTGTACGGGAAGTCTCGTTCGCGACACCAGCAGCGAGCCGTTTCCCACCACGCCCGACGAAGTCGCCCGCGGCAAGTACCTCGTCGATGCGGTCACTGCCTGCGGAGCGTGCCACACCGGCCGCGCCAGCGGCCTGCTCACCGATCCCGAGGAGCCGCAGCGCTACCTCGCCGGCGGCAACACGCTCGAGGACGTCGGCAACTTCAAGCTCTACGTCCCGAACCTGACTTCGGACGCGGAGACCGGCCTGGGCAAGTGGTCCGACGATCGGATCTCGCGCGCCATCCGCGACGGCGTCGACGACGAAGGGACGCTGCTCTTCCCGGTGATGCCGTTCCTCAGCTACCAGCACATGTCCGACTCCGACGTGCGCGCGATCGTGGCCTACCTGCGCACGGTGCCGAAGGCGCGGCCGGACCGGCCTTGGTTCGATGGTGACATCCCCTTCATGGCCAGGTGGGCAATTCGGCTCGGCTTCGTACACCACGCGCCGGCCAGGAACGTGCCGATGCCCGATCGAAAGGACCGAGTCGCCTACGGAAAGTACGTCATGTATCTCGCCCACTGCGAAGAGTGCCACGCGCTCGGCAGCCGGGGGCCGAAAGGCGAGGACGATGACGCGTTCATGGGCGGTTCGGACAAGCCGTTCACCACCCGGGGCGTCGGCAAGGTGTGGGCCACGAACCTGACGCCCGATCCGGAGTTCGGGATCGCGAAGTATGACGACGCGCGGGTGAAGGACGCGCTCCGCAAGGGCCTGCGCCTCGAGGACGGAAAGCCGATGGCGTTTCCGATGTCGAGCTACATTCCACACTTCGCGGCGATGACCGACGCGGATCTCGACGCGCTCATCGCGTACCTGCGGACGCTGCGGCAGGTGCACAAGCAGGTGCCGGCGCGCGAGCTCTCGTCTACGCCGTAAGCCTCAAGTCGAGGCGGCCCGGTCGTCTCCATGCGAGTCATCCAGACGGAGCGCGACGCGGTCGCTCGAGCTCATTCGCTACGCAAAAGGCGTCAACGTGGGCGAGGTGCGTCGTCTTCTCGGGGTCACCGGCACGCGCCGGCCGGACCGCGCCGATGACGCGCTGGCCGAATTGATGCGGGACATGCTGGTGGATCGTGGGCCGTCGTCGGTGCCGGAGCGCGGGATTCCATATCTGAGCCACGAACGGTTTCCTTACAGGTGCTTCGAAGAAGCCCACCCGGAGCTGGTCCGGAGAGCCATGAGCATGTCGATCGCACGCGGCGTGGCGGATGTCGTCGAGCCGCTGCGGCAGGTTGCTCCGCGCAGGCTCGCAACGATCTTGAAACTCTGCGCGACGAAGGACGAGATTGAATCAGCCCAGAAATGATCGGGCCCGGCAGCTTTGACAGGCGCGCAGGCACACTAGGCCGCCGTTCGAGGAATCGGGCAAGAACCATACGCCCTTTCGCAGCAAATCTACTTGCCCGTCGGCGCGCAGCGTGGGTCGGCGATCTCGGCGCGGCGGTTCTTTGCGCGCGCCTCGTCGGTGCGGTTTATCGGCGACGGGCTGGCGTTGCAAACTATGCGCGGAAACAAAAAAAGAAAGCCCGGCCGATTGTCCAGCGGGGCGCAGGAAGACTTGGAGCGGAACACCGGGTTCAAACCTGAATGCCATCCGCGTCGCTGCTGCTGACCTCGCTGCGTTCGTCGCCGCGCAACGCAGTAGGTATGAGGGCCTGCGTCCATCGGTGGCTCACTCATCGGTGCCAGAGTCGAGGGACATGTGAAGTGACTCACGAGACGGCGCCGATGTCCGGGGCCGGCTTGTGGGTCTCCGGTTTGAACCGCACCGCCATCCTGGCGTCAACTCGCGACCGTCTCAAAATCCAAGCCAGATAGCCTGCTGCCGCGACGTCATAGGTCAGGCAGAACCCGGGCCACCATGCGGGCACGCCACGGTTTGACATCAAGTGCGCGTGGATGAAGTCGAAAACACCGTGAGCAAGCAAGGCCGCGACGACGAGCCAAAGATTGAGCTTGAATCCGAGGATCGAAATCAACACGAACCCCGTGATGACGATCGATTCCGCCATCAACGTCCGAGTCGACCCGCCCATGATGGCAAATAGGCCGTAGTAGGACGCAATCACAATCGCGATGACAGGATAGAATGCGCGATCACGATCGAAACCAACTGCTGTGGCCAGGACAGATACTGCTAGTGCGAGAGCGACACCGATGACGTATTCCATTTTGCTCCCCGTCTCTCCTCGCCTGAGCCGATGTTCAATTGCAGTTGGCGTCCATCGCCGCTGTTCATGCGGGGAGAACCCGTGGCCTTCGCAGAACAACGCGCTCCAGTACGAAAACTACTACCAAAGCCACGAGGCCTAGCAGAAGAGGACGGTATAGCGTTCCGACCAGCAGCCAGCCACGACCATGCAACGCCGGCACCGAGCGATATTCGAGGCGTTTCGCCGCAAATTCCGCGGTGGGGATGTTTTGCCGCCGAGCGACGTCCTCAAGCGCTGCGTCGAAGGGAAATCGCTGCCCCTCAGCACGGTCCGGCAAGAGCGTTCCACCCGACGCCGACCACTCTTGGGAGGTCCGCCGCGCCACGAGGTGCAGCCCGTGTCGCGTTGTGATGAGCGCTCCGCGAGATGCGACGCTAGAGAGCGCAAAGGAGATACCGTACGTGTCGTAAATAGACGCGAGCAGGAGATCGTCCATGCCGTCGTAAAGCGCCATGCCCAGGGCTCCGCGATCCCATCCGTAAGCGGCGTTCAAGAAGACGATCGCGTCGCGTCGGTCCCGTTCGAACTGAGGCATTGTCGGGTCGTCGAGGAAGCGTGCACCGTCGTAATGAAGCGCGCGGGCGACGTGCAGGGCTAGCTCCCTTCCGCGCAGCCGATCGATCATGTGAAGTGAGCCGTCGATTCCGGACAGGATTCCCGCCGTGCTGACGAACTGGCCGTCGTCGACGTACCGCTGACCGCGCACCCACTGCACGCGTGGGTAGCTGCGCTCGATTCGTCCGATGTCTCCCCAATGGGTCGTTGCGCGCCGGCCATCGATCAGTCCCGTCGCGGCGAACATCTCGGCACCGGCGCAAACGCTCATCACCATGCTTCGGCCAGCTCCGTGGCCCCGGACCCAATTCCGCACCGCCTCGTTGCCGCGAACGTTCACGATGTTCGGGATGATGATCAGATCAGGATCCCGCCCGAGTCGGGCGTCAAGCTCCCCGAACGTGAAGTGGGGCACGACATCGAGGCCGCCCGACAGCGCGACGGGAATCTTCCGGTCGGCTACCGTGATCACGTTGAACGCTCCTGCGGTCTTGAACGCAACGTATGGAGCGAGCGTATCGCCGACCTCAGTCACGCCATTTCCAAGCACGACCGCCACCGTGGGCTTTTGCGGATCCAGTTCTGGTGGTGTCGGGAAATCACGCCCCACGGGCTGTATCGGGGTTGGCGCCAGGTAAGTAGCGAGTGCGGACCGCAACCCGAAGTATCCGACGCCCAGCGGAAGGGCCAGGAACGCGAGCACATACACGACGACTCTCACAAGCGTGCGCATCGTAATCCTCTCTGGCCGGCTTCACGCTCGACCGGGTCCTGGGCTCAAGCTTCGACCACGGTCATGAGTTCGTGGGGCGGTGGCCTTCCATGATCTTCAAGAGCTCGGAGGCGATGGGAAGATGCTTGAACATGCTGATGTTCGTACCACCCGTATTGCCGGTGGGAACGGATCCAACGATCGAGCCAACCGCACCAAGCACAATGCGCGCAGCCTGCCCGAGTATTGCGGCGGGCTCGCGACGATGAACCGCAACCCTGAGCATGAGCCAGTGTGACAGCACGTGTGCGGCGGCGTTCTGCTGGCCGAGGACATGAGCCCGCTCAAGATGAACGAACGCCTCGTCGTGCTCGTTTCGGCGCATGAGTCCTCGGGCCAACGTGATCTCTTTCTCGAAAGCGTTGCGTCGGACTGGATTCATGCCAGCTCCTCCTGCGAGCAGGTATACCCGTTCGCACGAACATCGGCGTGGTCACCCTTCCTGGCGGCGCGTACAATCCTTGTTCTCTGTGTCTGGAGGACCGAATGCAGGAGCGGAGAAGCGAGGCCACCGGCAAAGTTGCCGAGCTCCCTCCAAGAAGCGAGATAGCTTCGGTGCTCGTCGAGAACCGTCGCGCGTTTCTCTCGTTCCTCGAGAGGCGGGTCGGCCACCGCGACACGGCGGAGGACGTCCTCCAGGAAGCGTTCGCGCGTAGCCTCGACAAGGTGCCCCTCGAGAGCGCGGAGTCCGCCGTGGCGTGGTTCTACCGGGTGTTGCGCAACGCCGTCATCGATCACTACCGTCGGGGAGGCGCGAACGACCGCGCGCTTTCGGTGCTCGCTCGCCAGCTCGACGAGCAAGGAGAGCCCGACCTCGACGAGCGGAACGCCGTCTGCCGGTGCGTCTCGCGCCTCTCCGAAACTTTGAAGACCGAGTACGCGTTGGCACTGCGTCGCATCGACGTCGAGGGTCTCTCGGTGCAGGACTACGCCGTCGAAGCTGGCATTACCGCCAACAATGCTGGCGTTCGTGTCTTCCGCGCTCGAGAAGCCCTTCGCAAGCGCGTCGTGCGCTGGTGCGGCTCCTGCGCGGAGCGTGGCTGCATCGATTGCACGTGTGGCGAGCCAGGCAGCAGCGGATGCAGCCATGAGAGCGACTCCTGAGTTTCGGAACGAAGGAGAGGCGCAGCCTCTCCTTCGCCCGGAGGCGAAACCTCTACTTCGTGGCATTACAAGCGCAGCTCGCGCCGCACCGGCAGGTCGGCTTGCAGGCGCACTGGGCGCCGCAGATGCAACGTCCCCTCGTTTCGTTTGCGCACCCACACGACGCCCTCTCGCACCGACACTGGTTCTGGATCTCGTTCGTCATTGGTTTCTCCTGTTTGCAGCGCGCCGTCTTGCGCACTGTCACAGGGGCAAACGCATCGCGTCCCGCCGCATTACACCTGGTCCCGAAAACGTGCCGACCTTGTAGCGCGCATCACTCCCTGAGCCGGGTTCATTGATCGAGGTGGCCGCGTCGGGCTTCACCCGATCCTCGCAATCTGCGCCGGTCGCGACTGCCAACCACCAAGCCGATGAGTCCTCCCCGAATCTAAGGGCCTTACTCGGCACGCAGCGATAGCGTGGGGTCGAGTCGCGTCGCGCGGCGGGCAGGGATCCAACTCGCGAGAGCGGCCGAGACGATGAGCACGGCTGCAGTCGATGCCAGCGTCAGCGGGTCCGTGGTGCTCACTCCGTACACCAACGCGGAGAGAACGCGAGTAGCCGCCAACGCGCCGATGATTCCCAATCCGACTCCGGCCGCGGCGAGGCGCAAACCGCCGGCCACGACCATCCCCAGCACGCGCCGAGGGGCCGCTCCGAGCGCCATGCGAATACCGATCTCGCGCGAGCGCTGCGCGACCGAGTAAGCCATCACTCCGTAGATGCCTAGAGCGGCGAGCGCGAGCGCCACGAGCGCGAACACGCTGAGCAGCGTCATCTGGAAGCGCCGTTCGCCCAGCGAGTCGATCACGACCTGCGACAATGGCTGCGGCGCTGAGATGGGCAGATTCTTGTCAAGCGCGAGCACCTCGGCGCGGAGCGGCGGCAGCAACTGTAGCGGATCACCCTTCTCGGCCCGGACTGCAATCCGCAAGAAGGTTACCGGGAACTGCAGCAGGGGAATCACCACCAGTGGCGCAGGCGCGAGGTCGAGTCCCTTGGTGTGCACGTCGCCGATCACGCCCGCGATCTCCCATGCGTCGTTCGGCGCGAGCAGGTCCAACACGCGTCGACCGAGGGGTTCGCCGTTCGGAATGTGGCGGCGCACGAACGCCTGGTTGACCAGCACGATGCGGGGAGTGCTGTTGGAGTCCGTCCAGCGCAGACCACGGCCGCGAAGAAGGGGAATACCCATCGTCTCCAGATACCCGGGCGTGGCCCATACTGCCTCCGCCTTGGGTGTCTGACCGGGAGGCGGCTGTTCGCCGCCCTCGAGGCGAAAGCCCAATGCAGACTGCGTCCGTGGATCGAGAGGAACGTTCGTCAACAGCGCGCTGCTGCGCACACCGGGCACAGCGGAGACTCGCTGCAAGAGTTGCTGGGCGAAAGTCGAGACGCGATCGTTTCCGTACTGCGCCTCTGGCAGGTCGAGGTCGGCCACCAGCACGCGCTCCGGCGATGCCAGTCCTGTACGCACATCGAGCAACACAGCCAGCGTGCGAATCATCAGCCCGGCGCCGGCGGCCAGCACCAGGGCGAGCGCCATCTCCGCCACGACCAGCGCCGAGCGGGCGCGTGCGCGCGCGCCGCTGCCGCTGGCTCCGTTCCTGAGCACGTCCATCAAGCGTGGTTGAGTGACTTGCAGGGCCGGCGCGAGGCCTGCCAGGAGACCCGCCACTATGGAAATGAGCAGCGCGAACCCGAGCACCGCGGCGTCGAGATGCACTTCATCGAGGCGCGGCGTTCCCTTGGGCGAGAGCGCGAGCAACGCGTCGAGGCCCCAGGCAGCGAGAACCATCCCGAGAGCGCCGCCGGCCAGAGCCACGAACATGGACTCGATCAGAAGATGCCCTACCAGTTCGCCGCGGCCGCCCCCCAGCGCCGCGCGAATGGCCAACTCGCGCTGCCGGGCCATGCCGCGCGCGAGCAGCATGCTCGCAACGTTCGCACAGGCGATCAGCAACACCAGCAAGACCGCTCCCTGCAGGGCGATGAGCGCGGGCTTCAACGGACCGACCAGGTCGTCGAGGAGCAGCTGTGCTTCCTGGCGCCACCCGTTGTGCTCTTCGAGCTGCTCCGCCAGGCGCGGCGCGAGGCGGTCGAGATCAGCCTGCGCCTCCCGAATGCCGAAGCCGGCCTTGAGCCTGCCGACGACCGTGATCCAGGAATGGTCGCGGCGCTCCAGCTCAATGCGGTCGAACGCAGCCGGCACGAGCACCTCGGCCTGCCGGAGCAGCGGAAAGCGAAAGTCCGGCGGCATCACGCCGCCGATCACGTAGACGCGACCATCGAGAACGAGGGTGCGGCCCACGGCAGACGGATCGGCGCCGAACTCCCGTCGCCAGAATCCGTCGGTGAGCACCACTGTGCGCGAGCCGCCGGCGACGTCTTCCTCAGCGCCCGGCGCTCGTCCGATCGAAGGCCACTGGCGCAAGATCGAGAAAAAGCTTCCGGTGACGCGTGCGACACGGATCTGGATCGGCGAACCGCGTCCCGTCAGCGTCTGTCGCTCCGCGCGGATGCCGGCGATGGACTGGAACGCGCCGTTCCCTTTTGCCAGGTCGATGTAGTCGGGCGCGGAGAATGGATAACGCGCCTCACTCCCCGCCGGGCGCTGGTAGAGGCGCACCAGTTCTTCAGGGTGTGGCGGCGCCAATGGCTTCAGCACGACCCCGCGCAGCACGCTGAACATCGCCGTGCTTCCTCCCACACCGAGCGCCAGAGCGAGGACGGCGGCGACGGTGAATCCTGGCGCACGCGAAAGGGTCCGCAGGGCGAAGCGCACCTTGTCCATGGCTGGGAATGCAGCGAGGGTGGTGCCAGCTCTCAACCTTGAAATCATGGAGGATTCTGTTGAGTTAGGTTCGGCTTCGGGATCGGGCGTCCCATTCTCGGACAGACCTTGGGCGGGGCTCGACCCTAACGGGCAAGGCGCGCCTCGGCGAGTACTGGCTTCGTGAGGCGCTGGAAGATCGCGTCCATCTCCTCGGGTGAAAGAGCGCTGCGCGAGTCGACCCACCAGATCAGCAACTGGAAAAACGCGCCGGCGACGTACTGGACCGTCGTCTCGCGGTTGCCCGCGAGATCCTCTCGCGTCAACTCGACGACCAGTTGTAGAAACCGTGTCTGCGCGACCTGGCTGCTGCGCTTGCCCACCAGGGCCCGGAACATTCGCTTGTTGTCGTGAGCGTGCTCGAGCAGGCCGCGGGTGAACGCGAGAGGCTTGCGGCTGTCGCCCCGGCCGACCGACCGGAGCATGCGCCGCAGGTCGTCATAGCCACTGAGCAGCAGCTCCTCCTTGTCGGCAAAGTGCGTGTAGAACGTGGAGCGTCCCACGCTCGCGCGCGCGCAGACGTCGCGAATTCCGACTTCGTCCCAGCCGCGCTCGACCATCAGCGCAATCAGCGCGTCGCGAAGCGCTTCCCGCGTTCGCACGACGCGCCGGTCGGTGGATCGTGGAACCCTCATGCGATGCTGGACACTCCGCCCCCGCCGTCCAGGATCGGGCGCCGCGGTGAAAGCCGGAGCATCAGCCCCTCGTAACGATCCTGCACACCGTGTCCAGGATGAATCAAGAGGCGATCATGACGCACAAATACGCCCGGCTCTCGCTGGCAGCCGTCCTCGCAACCTCGTTGATGACGACCATCCACCACTACTACCGGATGGGGTTCTTCACGCTGTTTCTCGGCTTGGCGACGATTGGAGTGCCGCTCGCCCTGCTCTTGTGGTTTCGCCGCACCAAGAGCCCGCTCGCGCTGCTCGGCTATGGACTCGTCAGCACCTGGATCATCGTCGGGTTCGGCCTCATCGACGGGATGTGGAAGAGCACTCTGAAGATCTTCCTCGGCAACTTCCTGCTCGTACAGTACGGGCAATACTTCTCCTGGGCGCCCATCGGAAGCTTTCCCTTCGAGGCTACGGGGATTCTTGCCTCCATCTCCAGCCTCTTCGCGGTTTGGTACACGTTCAGGTTCATCCGCGCGGCCCGCTCCGAAACGCGCAGGGTCCCCGCGTGGGCCCTAGGAGCACTCGTGCTCGCCGCGATCTCCGCCGGCGGCTACCTGGTCGCGAAGAGGCGCAGCGAGGCAGCGGTGGATGTGATCAAGATCGGCGTCATCGTTCCCAAGCAGGGCCCGGCCGCGCTGCTCGGCAGTTCCTTCCTGAAAGCCGTGGAACTGGCCAAGGAGGACCTCAAAGGAACGAAGCACCGCTACGAACTGGTAATCGCGGATACGGGAACGAATGCCGTCCAGACCCGGCGCGCCATCCAGAAGCTGATCGGCGTCGACAAGGTGCAGGCCATCGTCGGCGGCATCTCGCTGCCGGGCCAGGTGATCAAGCCTTACGCGAGCTACGCAGAGATCCCGCACCTCTGCGTTTGCTCGGTCACCAGCATCGGCGACGGCGTCTACAACTTCACCAACATTCCCGCTCCGGAGGACGAGGCAATGCGCTGGGTGGAGGAGGCGCAGAGAAGGGGGATCAAGAGCGTCGCCCTGCTGACCGAGGACTACCCGAGCATCGACGGGCATGTGAACGCGCTGAAAGGCGAACTGACGAAGGGTGGAATCCGGATCACCTCCGCGAATCGATTCCCGGGATCAGCGACCGATTTCCGATCGATGATCGCGGACGCGAGTGCCTCTGCGCCCGATGTCTACTTCGTCGAAGCGATGCCCCGGGCGCTCGACATTCTCGGACAACAGCTCAAGGACGCGGGCATCCGCAACATCGCGTCGGTGGTCGCGCCCTCGGTGAGCGGCAAGCCCGAGCTGTTCGAAGGCGCCTGGTATACCGACAGCAACCTCGCCGACGCCGGGTTCAAGGCTCGATTCGAGGAGAGGTATCCCGGCACTAGGTTTGCGACCCACATGATGCCTTACGCCTACGACTCGCTGAAGCTGTTGGTGGACGGCTTCGAGAGCGGTGCGGGCGTCGCCCAATACATCCGCGGCAAGGCCGCCTACGACGGCACAGCCGGAAGAGTGACGCGGGAGCCCGGGAGCGGCACCTTCCGCTCACGCCCGGCCGTATGGACGATCAAGAACGGCAAGCCCGAACTGCTCACTCAGGGAGAGAAGCCATGACCAGGCTCATCGCGAAGTGGACGATCGGATCGATGCTGATCGCCGCGCTCCTCGCAGGCGCTTACCGGATCATCCAGGTGAACCAGGCGGCAATGGGTGGATCAGGCAACGGGCAATCCGCAAGCTTCTACGGCCACTGAGGTGGATGCAGATCTCGTTGATACGCTTGCGACAAACGTCGTTTGACATCTGATTCAGCTGGTCTAGAAGGCGGCGGAAGGAGGATTCCCATGCGGAGCTTTCTCATCGCCACGTTCGTCGCCACTTTCGGGTTGTCCGCGAGCGCGGAGGAGAAGTCTGATCTCGCCGCGAACATGAAGGATGCCAAAGTCTCGCTCGAGCGTGGAATCGCCGCCAGCAAGGCCAAGGGCACGCCCATCTCGGCAAAGTACGAGGTCGAAAACGGCAAGCTGCAGCTTTCGGTGTACACCGCGAAGGGAGATGCGTTCTCCGAAGTGATCGTCGATCACAAAACCGGCAAGGTGGCAAAGGCGGAACCGATCACCGGCGGCGACGACCTCACCGCTGCCAAGTCTCAAAACGAAGCCATCAGCAAGGCCAAGACTTCGCTGCAAGCCGCCGTGTCCAAGGCCGTAAAGGCGAACAAGGGATACAAGGCGGCGAGCGTTACGCCATCGCTCAAGGACGGTCACCCAATCGCGGAAATCACGCTGATGAAAGGCACCGAATCAAAGACGGTCTCCGAACCACTCGACTGACTGCGGGCGTCATTTCGTCTTCGTCTTCCCGAGCGCGGCCATCACGCCCTTCGCCAGCCCTTCCGCCGGACCGATCCCCCAGTAATGCAGGAAGAGCACGCGCCGCTGCTCGCCCGACATGTGCGAGTGGATGGCGACGATGTTGATCCCGCCGTGACGCAGCGCCTTGAGCACGTCCTGCATTTCTGCTTCGAGCATAGCGAAGTCTCCGTCGATCACCGCCTTGTCATCGGAGCCGGCGAGCGCCGCCCAGGTGTTCACGCCCATGGTGTTGCCCATGGTCATGCCGCGCACTTTGGTGGTGCGGCCCCAGGTCGCCTTGTAGACGCCGTCCTTGAACTCACCCTTCTTGCCGAAGGCCGCGTCCAGTTTTGCAGGATCGATGGTGCTCTTCGAGGGATCGATGTCCGCGGTCGGCACCTGGCCCTTTTCCTTCAGGGTAGCGAACACCTTGCCCACGGCCGTCGCGAGCTTCGCCTCGTCGCCCATTCCGCCGATGTGCATGAACATCACCTTGGGCGAATCCCAGAAGAAGTGGTTGTGCAGCGCGGTGACCTCGAGGCCGTTGTCGAGGGCCGTGCTCATCGCACTGTTCACCTGGTCCTCGGTGAGCACCACGTCACCCATCACCATCGTATGCGCTCCGCCTCCGCTGAACGCCGCCCAGGCCGTGAGGCCAAGCGGCGGGGTCAGCTTCACGCCGGCTGCGGTCGAGCCGATATCGTTGCGCGGGTATGAGACCTTGAACGCGCCTTCCTTCTCGTCGAGCTTTCCCTTGAGCCCGGTGAGCTGCTCGATCTTGGCTGTGTCCAACTTCGCTGCGGGCTGCGCTGCCATGAGGACGGCGACGACGGCGATCATGCTGCTCTCCTCTGGGCGTTTTCGAGACGCCGGTTGACTTCGTCCCACTGGATGTTCTGGAAGAACACGTCGACGTACTTGGCCGCCGCCGCGCCGTAGTCGAGGGCGTACGAGTGCTCGTACATGTCGAGCTCGCGCTCCTTGAGCGCAGCGACCAGAAGCGGCGGCGTGTCCTTGGTAACCCGCGCCAGCTCCTCTTCGGTGCGGTTCAGGTTCTTGACCGCGCCGCCGTAGTTGTTCTCGTGGTGAGAGACCATCAGCCGCTCGGACAATCCGCGCAGGCAACGGTTTGACGGAGTGCATGGCGTCACTTCGGCGTGGCGTTAAGATCGTCGAACTGGATGATGGAGTCGGCCTTCGTCCAGACGCCGAACTTGCCGGCGTCCTTGAATGAGCCGTCGTGGTCGTCGATCACCTTCGTGCCGTTGAAGAACACCTGGATGTGGTCCCCGACCATCTCCATCGCAAGGTCGTGCCAGACACCCGAAGCGACCTTCCCGTTCCATCCGGCGAACCTGACCCGGCGACCCTTGATGACGTGGTACAGGTGCACGTTGTCCTCGAGGGCGTTGGCGCGCGTGATGTAGTAGTTGTCCTTGTCCTTCAGCCGCCAGATGATTCCGCAGCCCTGATCGCCCTTCCCCGCGATCGGCTTGCACTTCACCGAAAGGCGCAGATCTTTCAGCTCCGGCCCGGTGTACGCGATCGGAAACCGATAATCGGTCTCGTCGCCGTCAGTTTGGGCGAGAACGTTCTTGCCGCTCGGAGCATCAGCTACCGCCTGCACGACCCACTTTCCCGGCTTGCCCTTCCCCGTTAGAGCAAACTCGAATCCCTTCGGCGGCTGTCCCGCGGTATCCGACTCGAAGTCGAACGTCATTGCCGCTGCGGTCATTGCGATGAGGGCCATGATCATGTCTCTCCTCCGCGGCGCTTTCGCTTGAAGTACTCATAGAGATCGTCGAGCACGAAGCCGGCGCGCTGCAGGCGCACCTCGTCCTCGGGATGCGCCATGGCGATGCCGTTGATCAGGTGCTCGAAACCCGCGTTGTCCGGCCGGCCGTACTTCTCGTCCTTGAGATCGATGTCGTGAACGATCTCGGCGATCGCCCGCAGCGCGGCGTCGGTGAGCTCGAAGCGCGCCAGCAGCACCTCGAACGAGCAGAGCTCGCCCTGGTGCGTGAATTCACCGTCGAACATGTCGAAGCGCAGCTCACCGGGCTGGTGGCGATGTTCGCGCGCGGACACGAATTTGAACTTCGCCTTTGGATCGATGAAACGGCGGATGAGCCACGCGCTGGCCATCCGGTCGACGTGGATGCCGGTTCGCGTCACCCAGGTCGCGCCGCGCGGCTTCTCCGCGGCTTCGGTAGAAGCCGCTGCCTTCTCCGGCGCGCGGACCGCGAGCTTCTGTTCAATCTCTCTCAACAAGCCGTCGACGGCTTCCCGGCTGCGCGCATGAAAGAAGTCGATCGCCGCGATGTCCGCAACGCGCTTCTGCAGCCGCGCGACCGCCGCTTCGATCTCGCCGCGCTTCTCTTCCGGAACCTCGCCCTTTCGGGGAAGACCCCGCGCCAGCTCCCGGGCCTCATCGGCCACCGCCTGGTAGTCGGCGTCGCGCGCGGCGCGGAACATCTCCTTGACCTGCTCGTCGTTGAGACCCTCGACGAGCCGCGCCTCGACGAGCGAGGCGTCTCCGCCGCCTTCGACGATTTCGCGCAGGACCCAGTTCAGGTCCTCCTGCGCCTGATCGTTGTTGGGCAGCGCGTAGACCGAGTTCTTGATGCCGACCGCGCCGAGCTTCTGCAGCCGCCGCCAGATCTTCACTCTGAAGTAGTTCGGCTTGGGCGGGATCTGGTGGATGAGCAGCAGCCACCCGGGTTTGTCCTTTTCCGGCACGACGCGGTTATAGTGCAGGCGTATCGGGAGTCAACGGAAGCTGGTGCAATTGAATCCAACGCGAGCACCCGAGGAGACGGTTTCCTGCACGATGCGGGAGCTGTTGCTCTACTTCCTCCGCCTCGGCACGTTCGGATTCGGCGGACCGATCGCACTCGCCGGGCACATGCAGCGCGATCTCGTCGAGGACCGCCGCTGGTTCTCGAGGCAGGACTACCTCGAGGGACTCGCGCTCTCGCAGCTCTCGCCGGGCCCCCTCGCCGCGCAGCTCGCCAAATATCTCGGGTGGGTCCGTGCAGGCATCCCGGGAGCAACGCTGGTGGCGGCGGCCTTCATCGGCCCCTCGTTCCTGATGGTGCTCGCGATCTCCTGGCTGTACGTGCGCTTCGGCGGGCTTCCGTGGATCCAGGCCCTGTTCTACGGAATCGGCGCGGCCGTCATCGCCATCATCGCCCGCAGCGCCTGGAAGCTGGCGCGATCCACGGTCGGCAAGGATCCCGTTCTCATCGCCTTGTTCGCCGTCAGCGCGATCGTCACTGGCTGGACCGAGAAGGAGTTCATCTGGATCTTCTTCGGCTGCGGGTTCGTCGCACTCCTGGCGAAAGCATGGCGCCCATCGCCGGCGACTTTGTCGGCGCTGCTGGTCCCCACCTGGCTCTTCTCCGGAATCCGCGGCCCGGGAGTCGGAGAGCTCTGGCGCATCGCCTGGTACTTCGCCGAGGCGGGAGCGTTCGTTTTCGGCAGCGGGCTCGCCATCGTGCCGTTCCTCCACGGTGGCGTCGTGGACGACTTCCACTGGCTCAACGAGCGGCAGTTCCTCGATGCCGTCGCAGTCGCGATGATCACGCCCGGACCCGTCGTCATCACCGTCGCCTTCATCGGTTTTCTCGTCGCGGGCCTCACGGGAGCGGTCGTGTCCGCGATCGGCGTCTTCCTGCCGCCCTACCTGATCGTGATCTTCGTCGCTCCGCATTTCCGGCGATGGTCGAAAAGCGATCGCGTCAAGACCTTCGTCGCCGGAGTCACTGCCGCGGCTGCCGGAGCGATCGCGGGCGCCGCGTGGGTGCTCGGCAGACGCGCCATCATCGACTTGCCGACCGCCGCGATCGCCGTGACCGTGCTGGTGCTGTTGATCAAGGCGCGCAAGATTCCCGAACCGATCGTCATCCTGGCCGCAGGCGCAGCCGGCCTGATCCTCCGTCACGGTGTCCCGAGATAAGGAGCTCCCATGCACTGGTTCCCGCTGCTCGTCATCGCCCAGGCTGCGACCGCGCCGCTCCTGCGCAAGGTGGCCGACGTCCCGTTGCCGGGCGCCGCCAGCCGCTTCGACTACGCGAGCCTCGATCCCGGAAGCGGGCGCCTCTACCTGAACCACATGGGTGCGGGCGAGGTCGTGGTCTTCGACATCCGCGCGCGCAAAGTCGTTGCGGTGCTCAAGGGCTTTCCTCGCTGCACGGGGATACTCGCGGTGCCGGCCCTGAACCGCGTCTTCGTGAGCACGCCCGGTGACGGCCATGTGGTCGCGCTCGATGGCAAGACGCATGCGGTGCTGGCGCGGCTCCCGGCGGGACAATTCCCGGACGGCATCGCGTTCGAAGTGGGTTCGGGAAGGATCTTCGTTTCCGACGAGAAGGGCGGAGCGGTCATCGCCGTCGACGCTTCAGCGCTCAAAGTCCTGAAGCAGATTCCAATCAGTGGCGAGGCCGGCAATACCCAGACCGATTCCGAAGGCCACCTCGTCTACACCAACGATCAGACGGACGGCGACCTGGTGGTGATCGATCCGGTCAAGCTCGAAGTGAAAGACCGAATCCCGCTCGGCGTCAAGGGCAACCACGGTCTCTACCTCGACCTGCCGAGGCATCTCGCGTTCATCGCGAGTGAGGAGACGAGCGAGCTTCTGGTGCTGGACCTCGCCCGGCGCCAGGTCACGGCGCGGTTCCCGGTAGGAAAAGGGCCGGACGTGCTCTCGTTTGACACCGGCAGCAGACGTCTGTACGTCGCGAGCGAGTCCGGACCGCTCTCTGTCTTTCGCGAGACGGACGCGGGGCTGCTGAAGGAAGGCGATCCACAGGTCGGGCCCAACGCTCACGTCGTGCTGGTAGATCCGGCGAGCCACCTCATCTATTTGCCGCTGAAGGACGTCGAGGGACATCCCGTGCTGCGCATCATGGAGCCGGCAACTCCGTGAGAGGCGTGTGAGCGACCTGATCGCTACTGCGGTTATGGGCCTCGCCGTCGGCATCCCGCAGCAAACATGGCGGAGCGAGGCGCGCCTCATGTGCCCGGCATGTGCCAGAACACCAGGCGGCGACGTCGCAAGAAGGCGATTCGGCCCTGGTGTCCACGGTTTGCGAGCTGGATGGGCGTCGCCTTTGCCGTAAAGAGACTACGGCCCCGAAATCCTCAGGGATTCCGGGGCCATATGGAGCGGAACACCGGGTTCGAACCGGCGACCTTCGCCTTGGCAACGAGGCAGCCTGGCATTGACGAATCTTCCCTACCCTCCACGAATCAGCAAGAACCTGTGATGTCCTTGCGGCTTTCCGAGGGCGAGCCGGAACCAAGTTCCACGAATCTCCACGCAGCTTCTCACGCTTCATGTGCTCAGGATGTGCCACCGACCGCGCGAGTGAGAACGAGTCCATCGATCGACATCGCGCAACTGGCAGCGCTGCTCGGATGCTCCAGCGCGCACGTCTACAAGCTGTGCGAGCAAGGCAAGCTGCCCCACTTCCGTGACCTCCACAATGCGATCTGGTTCGACTGCATGGCAGTCGGCTACGTCCTTCGGAGCGCAATCTTCAAGGATCATTCCCCAAAGCCATGACGAAAGCCGCTGTATCCAGTGTTGGCGCGAAGAAGTCCTGGGGGAGGTCGGCGCGAGCATGGCTACGGCTTGTAGCGAAGAGCTCCAATGAGTGCAGCCAGTACGGGAGGCGTCTGCCGCCGACTGGGGTGATAGAGATAGTACCCGGGGAAGGTCGGGCACCACTTCGCCAGAATCCGCGTGAGTCGCCCCGCCTCGAGATCAGCCGCCACCTCATCCTCGTAGACGTACGCGAGGCCTTGGCCCGCCAAGGCTGCCTCCCGGGTCAGGTCGGAATTGTTGAACACGAGGGGACCCTCGACGCGAACCGCGAAGGGCCTCCCCTTCTCCTCGAAGTCCCAAGCGTAGAGGCCGCCTGTCCTGACCTGCCGGTAGTTGATGCAGCGATGGCCTGAGAGCTCGCGGGGGGTCCGGGGCACCGGGTGGTCGGCGAAATACGATGGGGCGCCGACGACGGCCATCCGGATGTCCGACCCGATGCGGACCGCGATCATGTCTCTCTCGACGAGGTCGCCGAAGCGGATGCCGGCGTCGATTCGGTTCGCGACGATGTCGGTCAGGTTGTCGTCGACGAGGATGTCCACCCGGATATCGGGATGGGACGCAAGGAAGCCCGGCAGGACAGGCATGACGACGGACGAGACGGCATGCTTGGTCGCGGTGATGCGGACGGTGCCGGAAGGCTTTCCGCGCAGGGCAGAGGCCGCATCCACCCCGGAGGCGATCTCCTCCAGTGCGGGGCGCACAGAGCGCAGCAGCGTTTCGCCCGCTTCAGTCGTCGACACTGAGCGCGTAGTCCGCGAGAGGAGCCGCACCCCGAGCCGCTCCTCCAGCGCCTTCATGGCGTGGCTCAACGCCGACTGGGACACGCCGAGCTCGGCCGCCGCGCGGGTAAAGCTTCCGTGCTCGGCGACGACTGCGAAGGCGGCGAGGTCGTAAAGGTCGTCTCGTAGATGGACCGACAGTTGGCGGCGAGCCTCCTTGGCCCGATGAACGTCACTCGCGCCGTCCTGCCGGTGATGCGCAAACAGCGCTCGGGGCACATCATCTCGATCTCCTCGTCAGCGGGCCTCTCGGGCGCGTTCGAGTTCGGTACGGCCTATGCCGCGTCGAAGTTCGGCCTCGAGGGCTTCATG
>VBKI01000072.1 GCA_005879535.1 Deltaproteobacteria bacterium
CAACGTCGTCCGCGCCTCTTGCCAGAGCGGCACGGCGGTGTTCGCGAGCAGCACGCCGGTGTAGCTGGTGAGCGGCAAGCCGACGACTCCGGAGGCCAGCGCTGCCGCATCGCCGATCCGCCCGGGAAGCAGCGCCGCCGCGGCGCAGCCGCCAAAGGCCGAGAGCAGCCATGTCCCCAGGTTCATCGGCGAGGTCGGGCGGAAGACCCGCAACATGTAGATGAACCGCTTGCGCATCCCCAGGTCCTCGATGAGCAGGCCGGCGCTGGCCACTGCGCCGGCCGCCGCGATGAAGCGTGCACGCCGCGCAATGCGGGGAAGCTTTCCTCGACCGAACAGCGAAGCGGCGGCGCCCAAGGCCGCCGATGCGCCCGCCAGCCCGCCGACGTAGAAATAGGTCGGAACGGGCCACTTCCACACCGACTCCTTCAACAGCGGCAGGCCGTAGTACGAATCGTCATCTGCCGTCGCTTCACGCCGCCACGGTCGCCGCTCGAACGGCCGCGCCTCGTCGACGTGTCCGATGCGCTGGAGCGCACCCTCGCCGCGCAGCGCTCCAAGATGCTGGTCGATGTTCCGCCCATCCAACGGAACGCTGCGAGCGGGATCCGTCGCATCGCTCATGGCGTCACCACCGCTGCGAGCGTGAGCGCGGCGAGCCCGACCGCCGCGGCTCCCATCGACAGCCAGCTGCGCCGCACCTTCTTCGTCGGCACCACCGGATCAGGAGGCAGGTTGTACTTCTCGGGGCGATCGCAGAGCAGGAAGAAGGCGTTCAAACCGCCGGTCCCGGGCTGGCTTTCCGGATCGGCTCCGTAGAGGTACGCCTCGCCCATTCCCTGCGCGTGCAGCTCCTCGACGCGGGAGCGAGCCTTGACGCGCAGCTCGACGAGATCCCCGTACTGGATCGATCCGGTGGGGCAGTGTTTCGCGCAGGCCGGCGTCAGGTCCGCCTTCAGGCGGTCGTAGCAGAGCGTGCACTTCCAGGCCCGGCCGTCGTCGCCGCGCCGATCGACGACGCCGAAGGGACAGGCAGAGACGCAGTAGCCGCAGCCGTTGCAGATGTCCGGCTGCACGTAGACGCTGCCGAACTCCGTGCGGACGATGGCCCCGGTGGGACAAGCCTCGAGGCATCCCGCACGCGCGCAGTGCTTGCACACGTCGGACATCATCAGCCAGGAGAAGCTCGAGAGCGTTCCGCCGAGCGGGACCGGGCGCTCGACGAAGGAGACGTGGCGCCAGGTCGACGATCCGAGATGCCCGGTGTTGTCGTACGAAAGGCCCGTGAAGTTGAAGCCGTCGTCGGGGAGCTGGTTCCACTGCTTGCAAGCGACCTCGCAGGCCTTGCATCCGATGCAGAGCGTGGTGTCGGTGAAGAAGCCCTTCATCGCTACTCCTTCGCGGGGTCGTGCTGCAGCGGCTGCTGCTTGAACGGCCGCAGCCCGACGATGTCGCGCGGCGGCCCCAGCTCCGGCCGCGCGGGGAACCCGTGGACCGCCGCCCGCCGCACGCGACCGCGCCGCCCAGGGCGGATGTCGGCGGTCAGGGCCTTCGATTCCTGGATGTGCACGTTCGGGTCGGCGACGAAGGCGAGGAGGTCATTCGAGGAGTCGCCGCGGACGCGGCCGGTATAGCCCCAGTGATATGGCACCCCGATCTGGTGCACGGTGCGGCCGCGGACGCGCAGGGGCGAGAGGCGGCGCGTCACCAGTACGCGGCATTCGATGTCGCCGCGGGCGGTGGAGATCGTCGCCCAGCCGCCGTGCACGAGCCCGCGCTTGCCGGCGAGCTCGGGCGATACTTCGCAGAACATCTCGGGCATCAGCTCGGAGAGCCAGGAGAGCCAGCGGCTCATGCCGCCGGCCGTGTGGTGCTCGGTGACCCGGTACGTGGTGAGGACGCACGAGAACCGCGGATCGGCGAAGGCGCGATGATACGGGTTGCTGCTGGTGTGCCACTCCAGGCGGCGCGGATTGCATTGCTGCCGATAGAGCAGGTTCTCGACCACCGACTCTTCGGGTTCGTAGTGTGTCGGAAGCGGACCGTCGAGCAGGCCCGCCGGCGCGTACAGCCAGCCCTTCCCGTCGATCTGGAGGATGAACGGATCGACGCCGGAGATCGCGTCCAGGCCGGTGGCGCCGAGGATGGGCCGGTACGCAGGAGGCCGATCGGCGATGAAGTCCGGGTTGTCGTAGCCGGTCCACTTCTGCGCCTCCTCGTCCCACCAGACGTATCTCTTGCGTTCGCTCCAGGGCTTTCCGTCCGGGGCCGCGGAAGCGCGGTTGTAGAGGATCCGGCGGTTGTCGGGCCATGCCCATCCCCAGTCGGGCGCGACCCAGTGTTGCTCGCGCGCTGGCTTGCGACGCGCCGCCTGGTTGACGCCATTCGCGTACACGCCGGCGTAGATCCAGCAGCCGCAGGCGGTGCTGCCGTCGCGCTTGAGCTGCGCGTATTTCTGCAACGGCTTGCCGGTGACCAGGTCGCGGCCGTTGATCTCCGCGAGGACCGCCTCCGCGTCGGGCTCGCCGGGCTTCAGCTCGGGATAGTCCCACGTCAGCGCCCGAATCGGCCGGTCGCGATCGATGGTCGAATCCGCGTACAGCTCGCGCAGCCGCTTGCCGAGCTCGTAGGTGAACTGCAGGTCGGAACGGCAGTCGCCGGGCGGCTCGACCGCCTTGTGGTGCCATTGCAGCATGCGCTGCGTATTCGTGAACGAGCCGTCCTTCTCGGTATGCGTCGCCGCCGGGAAGAAGAAGACCTCGGTGCCGATCTCTTCCGGCCGGATCTCGCCGCTCGCGATCTCGGGCGCGGTGCGCCAGAACTCCGCTGTTTCGGTGAGCGCAAAGTCGCGGACCACCAGCCACTCCAGCTTGCGCAGCCCTTCCCGGTGGTATGCCCCGTTGCTGGATCCGACGACCGGGTTCTCGCCGATGACGAAGTAGCCGCGGAGCTTGCCCTGCGCCATGTCGGCGACCGTCGTCATGTGCGAATGGTCGCCGGAGATCGCCGGCAACCAGCGGAATCCCCAGTCCGTCTCCTCGGTCGCCGCCTCGCCGAACCACGATTTCATCAGCGACACGAAGTACGCCGGATACTCCGACCAGAACCCCGCGCCGGCGGAATTGATCCGGAGGTATTCGCTCAGGTTGTCGTGGTTCGCATGTGGCATCGGCAGGTAGCCGGGCAGCAGATTGAACAGCGTGGGGATGTCCGTCGACCCCTGGATGCTCGCGTGGCCGCGCAGCGCCATGATGCCGCCGCCGGGCCGGCCGATGTTGCCGAGCAGCAGCTGGATGATGGCGGCGCTGCGGATGTATTGGACGCCGACGGTGTGCTGCGTCCATCCCACCGCGTAACAGAAGGCGCCGGTACGATCGGGCCCGGAGTTCTCGCAGAGCCACTCGCAAACCTTGAGGAACTTCTCCGGGGAAACGCCGCAGATGTCCGCTACCGCCTCGGGCGTATAGCGCGCGAAGTGCTTGCGGAGGATCTGGTAGACGCAGCGCGGGTGCTGCAGCGACGGGTCGGATTTCCGATGCGTGATGTCGAGCCCGCGGACCTTCGGAGGAACACCTTTGGGGACGACCTCCTTGTGGCCCGCGGCGGGCATGTCGCCGACGTCCGCGTATTTCCACGTCTCGGTGTCGTATTCGCCGGACGCGGCGTCCCAGCCGCTGAAGAACCCTTCCAGGTCCTCGGGATCCGCATAGTCGTCGGAGACGATGACCGGCGCGTTGGTGTAGTTGACGACGTATTCCTTGAACGCGCGGTCGTTCTCGAGGATGTACCGGATGATGCCGCCGAGAAACGCGATGTCGGTACCGGCGCGCAGCGGCACGTACAGATCCGCCATGGCGCTGGTGCGGGTGAACCGCGGATCGACGTGGACGATCTTCGCCCCGCGCGCCTTCGCCTCCATCACCCATTGGAACCCGACCGGATGGCACTCGGCCATGTTCGAGCCCTGGATGACGATGACGTCGGCATTCTTCAGATCCTGCTGGAACGTCGTCGCCCCGCCCCGTCCGAACGAGATGCCCAGACCGGGCACCGTGGAGCTGTGTCAGATCCGGGCCTGGTTCTCGACCTGGATGACGCCGAGCGCGGTGTAAAGCTTCTTGAGCAGGTAGTTCTCTTCGTTGTCGAGCGTGGCGCCGCCGAGGTGCGCGATCCCGAGCGTGCGCTGCACGCCGTTTCCCTTCGGGTCCTTGTCCTCCCAGGTCTGATCGCGCGCGCTCTTCACGCGCTGCGCGACCATCTCCATCGCCTGGGCGAGCGGGATCCCTTCCCAATGCGTCCCGAACGGACGGCGATGAAGGACGCGATCGATGCGATGCGAGCCGGTGACGAGCTGGAAGGTTGCCGCCCCCTTCGGACAGAGGCGGCCGCGGGAGACCGGCGAATCCTCGTCGCCTTCGATGTCGAGGATGCGTCCGTCCTTGACGTAGACGTTCTGACCGCACCCGACGGCGCAGTACGGACACACGGACTTGTGGACTTCCGCGCCATCGATGCGCGGGCGCAACCCGGCGCTGCGCTCCGTCCAGGCGGACGGGCCCAGGGCCGTGAGATCGCCGTGGAGCGCCTGGCGGGCGACCGGCCACACGCTCGACAAGACCTTGAAGAGGCCCACGCAGGGAAGGTATGGCGCGGCTGGGGCGCGCGCATATCGTTTGTGCTCAAACGATCTACTTCCCGCGCTTCTGATACGTCCCCATCAGCTCTGCTTTCCCCAGCAGGTGGCCGGCGAAAGCGCGCTCGAGCTGCTGTCGCGTGGGCTTCTTCAGATCGTCGAGCACCATGTCGAGCGCGGTGAGGACGAAGAAATAGCGGTGGCGTCCGACGGGTGGACATGGGCCGCCGTAGCCGATCCGTTTCCAGTCGTTGAGCCCCGGCAGCGCCCGGCCCGGCAGCGCCGTCTCGGCGACGCCCCGAGGCAGTCCTTTGCAGTCCGGTGGCAGGTTGTAGAGGACCCAGTGCACGTAGTCCATGCGCGGAGCGGCGGGATCGGGCGCGTCGGGATCGTGGACCACCAGCGCCAGGCTCTTCGCGCCCTGGGGAGCTCCGGCGAACTCCAGCGCGGGAGAGACGTCCTTTCCCTCGCAGGTATGGAGCTGCGGAATCTCGCCTCCGTTCTCGAAGTCGGGGGAGCGGATGGTCAGCATGCGCGCACTCTGCTCCGCCGTCCGGCCTCGTCAAGAGGCTCGTGATAGAGAGGGCCGGTGGAGAAGCCGCGCGTCCTGATCACCCGCAGGCTGGCGCTCGCGCCGGACAGCGTGTTGGGAGCGGGCATCGAGATCGATCAGCACGACTCCGAGGAGGCGCTCGAGCGCCGCGAGCTGTTGCGCCGCGTGCGCGAGGTGTCGGCGCTGCTCGCGGTGCTCGGCGATCGCGTCGACCGCGAGCTCCTGGATGCCGCTCCCCGTTTGCGCATCGTCGCCAACCACGCGGTCGGTTACGACAACGTCGACGTCCCGGCGTGCACCGCCCGCGGCGTCTGGGTCACCAACACGCCCGACGTCCTCACCGACGCGACTGCGGACCTGACCTGGGCGCTGATCCTCGCGCTGGCTCGCCGCGTCCGCGAAGGAGAAAGGCTGATTCGCGCAGGCGCGTTCCGCGGCTGGGCGCCGACGATGCTCCTCGGGCGCGAGCTGCGCGGCCGGACGCTCGGCGTCCTCGGCTATGGCCGCATCGGGCGCGCGGTGGCGCGGCGCGCGGAAGGGTTCGGAATGCGCGTCTTCTTCACCGCCCGGGGCGGCGGCGTGCCCTTCGACGAGCTCCTGCAGGAGTCCGACGTCCTTTCCATTCACTGCCCGCTGAATGCGCAGACGCGCCATCTGATCGGCGCCGCCGAGCTGCTGCGGATGAAGCGCGGCGGGATGCTCGTGAACACCGCGCGCGGCCCCATCGTCGACGAGGCGGCATTGGTCGCCGCGCTCGAGTCCGGATACCTGGGAGGGGCGGGACTGGACGTCTTCGAGAACGAGCCCGCAGTCCACCCCGGGCTGCTCAACCGCGACGACGTGGTCCTGCTCCCTCACCTGGGAAGCGCTACGCAGGAAACCCGCCAGAGCATGGCCCGGATTGCGCTGGAGCAGGTCGAGCGGGTGCTGCGGGGAGAACGCCCTACCAGCGCGGTGAACGAGGTCGCCGCGCAATGAAGTCGTTCGACGGGCGCCGCGACAAGCGCGTGCTCATCAAGGTCATCGGCGAGTAGTGCGAATCAGGAGGTAACCGAGCCCGCCCGGCTCGAACCCTGCCGCGTTGCGCACGTTGATTACCAACTCTCCGGAGGGAAGCTCCCAGTAGACGTCCGCGCGGACGTCCTGTTTCGCGTCGAGTTGGGGGACGTCGAGAAGCTTTTCCCAGTGGACCCCATCCGCGCTTCCCCAGAGCGAAGCCTGCCTCCAGCCCGCCGGAGAGACGTCGGCGTCGAGCTCGTAGGTGGCGCCGACCACGTAACCGCCCGCGCGGATGGCGTGCGTGGAGTAACTCGCGGACGGCAACGTCTGGTAGCGCGTCACGCTTCCGTCGAGGCCGATCCGGGCGATCCCCGGACGCGGTGGAAGGTAGCTGATGTCCTGGCCGCACAGCAGCGAGCCGTCGGGCAGGAGGGTGGCGTCGACGATGTCGCCGTCCTGCGACCCCGCGACAATTGCGGTCCAGGTGGCTCCTCCATCCGTGGACCTGTACACGCCCGACTGCAAGTCCGTGTCGCCGAAGAAGGCCCAGAGCGCGTGTCGGGCCGGGTCGGCGATCAGCCCATGGCCGTGGCGATGACCCTGGAACAGGCGACGGACGGCCCAGGTCGCGCCTCCGTCCACCGATTGCCAGAGGCGGATGAGGGCATTGCCCGCGGTGAAGACCTGGTACTCGAGGAAGTACGCCGCCTCGTCCAACTCGGCGAAGGTGTGCGGCGTCAGCGATCTGTACGCTCCGAGCGGGAGCACTTCCGTCCAGGTCGCGCCACGGTCCGTGGAGCGGGCGATGGCATGGCCAGCGCCTGTCGCCACGTCGGCGAGCAGCGTGCCGTCCGAGAGCGGCTGAAGCATCCAGAACGAGGCCCCGCCAGTGGTCGCTCCGCGTTTCGACCAGGCGCGGCCGTCGGCGCTGGACCACAGCTCCGCGTCCGAGGCGGCGAGGTTGACGCCATACGCGGTGCCCGCGCGATCGACGGCGAGCAGATTGAAGCCCGTCTCCGTGTAGGTGATCTCGGCGGCCAGGCGCGAGCCGGCGTCGCGGGGGTCCCCAGGCGGCAGCGCTGGACCGCCTGCGTCTGTGGAGTCCGTAGTGGAGTGCGCGGCCGGCGGGACAGAGCCACCGCAAGCGACCAGGGCGAGCGCCGCCACTGCGGCCGTGGCACGTGTCATCGCCGCAAAGGTGAGGCGGCGGCGGCCGGGACTAAGGCCTGGCGATGCGGGTGCTGCTCAGTTCAAGACGGACGGGGCCGTCCTCCAGGCCGATCACTGTCGCGTGGTGTGCAGGAGCATGTACCCGCGGCCGCCGGGGCCGAAGCCGGAGGCATTGCGGACGCTCACGACCAGCTCTCCGGTGGCGAGCTCCCAGTAGACGTCGGTGCGGACGTCGTCGTTCGGGTCGAGCTGTGGGACGTCCAGCAGCTTTTGCCAGCGGATGGCGTCGCCACTTCCCCAGAGCGAACCGCGGGTCCAACCCGGCGGGGAAATGTCGTTGCTCGTTTCGTACGTCGCCCCCACGACGTAACCGCCGGCGCTGATTGCGTGGGTCGAGTAGCTGGCTGTTGGAAGCTGCTGATAGTCGGTCTCGGTGCCGTCGAGGGCGACCCGGGCAATCTGCGGAGTATCGGGAATCGACCCACGGTAGCTGATGTCCTGGCCGCAGAGGAACGAGCCGTCGGAAAGCACGACGCCATCCACGATGTCTCCGGCCTGCGTGTTGCCGATGATCATCCTCCAACTGGCGCCTCCATCCGTGGAACGGAAGAGGCCCGACTGGTTGTCGAAGTCGCCGAAGAACGCGAACAGCGCGTGGCGCGCCGGATCGGGCATCAGGCCGTGGGCGTGCCGGTGACCCTGGAAGGTGAACTGCACGGACCAGGTAGCGCCGCGGTCGAGCGACTTCCACAGCCGGATCGGCGTCGAGGCGGTGGTGAAGACCTGGTACTCGATGAAGAAGACGACGCCGTCCAGCTCGGCGAAGCTGTGCGGCGTGAGCGTGCGATACACGCCGGTGTTGAGGACCTGCGTCCAGGTCACGCCGTGATCCGTCGAGCGCGCGAGCGCATGGCCCGAGCTCGTCACCACGTCGGCGATCAGCGTGTTGTCGGACAGAGGGGTCATCATCCAGAATGACGCGCCATTTGCGGTGCCGCCGCGCCGCGTCCAGCTACGGCCGTCCACCGTGGTCCAGACCTGCGATTCGGGTGCGTTGAGGTTCACGCCGTACGCCGTTCCGGAGCGATCGACGGCCATCAGATCGAAGCCGGTCTCGGTGTACGTGACGGTCGCGGAGAGCGTCCCGCCACCGTCGGCCGGTCCGGCATCGGCCGGTCCCGCGTCGGGTGGACCCGCATCGGGAGACCCGGCGTCGGGTGGACCCGCATCGGGAGGCCCGGCATCGGGCGTACCGCCGTCGGTACCGCCCGCGGCTCTGCTCCCGCTGACCGTGAAGTCGCGGAACCAGATGCCCGCCAGGTCCGTCCACATCCCCGCTGTTCCCGCCGCCGTGACGGCTGAGGCCGAGGAATCGTTCACGATCACTTTCGCTATGCCGTTCGCCGAGCCCACCAGCTTCACCGGGTTCGACCCGGTCACGGACAAACCGATGGTCGCCCACCATCCCAGGTCCGCAATCCCGCTCGGCGCTTGTCCGAGCACGGTCACGGTCGCGCCGTTGTGGCGCCTGACTTGCAGCGAGCCGTTTGCAAGCAGCGCGACGTCGTAGCGGTCGTTCGAGGACTGCTGGCGCAGGTCGAGCTCCGCTACCCCCGCCGAGAAATTGATGACCTGTGCAGACACGGTGCAGTCGGCGCAGGAGAGATTCTGCACCACCGCCTGGTCGCTGCCGTCCAGGTCCGATTCGGCCCGGGGAGTGGTCGCGCTGGTGTGCCACGATCCGGAAACGACACGCCAGTTGGACCCGAGGCCCGTAGCTCGGTTGAAGCCGTCGGAGAACAGGACTCCGGAACCGGCGTCGGGCGAGCCGGCATCGGGCGGGCCGGCATCGGGCGAGCCGGCATCGGGAGGTCCTGCATCGGGCGGCCCGGCGTCGGGAAGTCCTGCATCGGGCGTACCCGCATCGGGGGAACCGGCATCGGGCGTTCCGGCATCGGGGGAACCGGCATCGGGCGTTCCGCCGTCGGTCCCGCCAGCTGGCGCTCCCGTCACCGTGAATTTGACAAACCAGATTCCCGCGAGGTTGGTCCAGATCCCCGCCGTACCCGCCACGCGTATGGCGGATGGCGACGAATCGTTGACCACCAGCTTCGTCACGCCGTCCACCGACGCGACGAGGTTCACCGGATTCGAGCCGGTCGCCGAGAGCGCGATGGTCGCCCACCAACCCAGATCCGGGATCCCGCTCGGCGCCTCGCCCAGCACGGTGACCGTTGCGCCGTTGTGCCGGCGGATCTGGAGGTTGCCGTTCGCCAGCAGCGCGACGTCGTATCGATCGTTCGAGGACTGCTGGCGCAGGTCGAGCTCCGCTACCCCCGCCGAGAAATTGATGACCTGCGCGGACACGCTGCAGTCGGCGCAGGAGAGACTCTGCACTACCGCCTGGTCGCTGCCGTCCAGGTCCGATTCGGCCCGCGGAGTGGTCGCGCTGGTGTGCCACGATCCGGAAACGACACGCCAGTTCGGGCCGAGCCCGGTGGTTCGCTTGAAGTCGTCGCTGAAGAGAATGCCGGATTGCGCAGGAGGAGGTCCCGCATCGGGAGTTCCGGCATCAGGCGCTCCGGCATCGGGCGTTCCGGCGTCGGGCGTCCCGGCGTCGGGGGCGGGGGGCGCGGCATTCGGCGTGGGTGCAAACGCGAGCGCGACGTTGCCGCTGCTGCTCGCGTCGGGTGTCTTCCCGTAAAAGCAGGGGATCCGGGGAACGGTATTCGGCAGGGTCTCGGCCGACGCCGGATATCCCTGGAAGCCGCCACTACCGTCCAGCAGGACGGGGCTCCCGAACGACCCGTTCGCAAGCACCCGGTAGAAGAACTGGTAGTTCGTGTTCGTGGACAGTACGCGGTTCCAGAAGATCACCAGGCTGCCGCCCACCCGCGTGATCGCGGGCTGCAGCGCCCAGTCCGCGGCGCTCTCCACCTGCGTCCGCCCGCTCCAGCTTCCGCTCCAGCGGCGATACCAGAGCTGACCGTTGACGTCCTTGTAGAGGAGGTACACGCCGCCGCCGCCGTCGCCGGCGGCGCTCAGCGCCGCGCCATGGTAGATGCCCTCGGGAAACACGGCCTGGCGCGCGCCCCAGGTCGAGACGGGATCGGTGTCCGTGCGCAGGCGCATGTAACCGGCCTCGACCCCGTGCGTGCCGTAGATCAGCATGAGCTGATTTCCGGCTACCGGCAGGATGCGCCCACCGGGCCGGTCGGCGAAGGTATCGAGCGAAGGCTGCGCCTGGAACGTCGCGCCCCCGTCGCTGCTGACCGCCATCACCATCGTGAACGTGCCGTCGGCGTTCAGCCGCTGCGCCCAGACCCAGAGCCGTCCCAAGGAATCGCGCGCGAGCTCCGCGCGCAGATACGCCGTTGCGCTGGAGGTCGAGTCGAAGACCTTGACCGCCGTCTGCGACCCCCAGTCCGCGTTGCCGTTCCATCGCCACCACTGGAAGTACACGTCGTGCGCCGTCGAGCCCGAGAGCGTCGGCCCTTCCCAGGAATAGACCAGCGCGACGTCCATCCCGACGGCGAGCAGATCCGGCGTATCGCGCTCGCAGCAAACGTCCTGGACCGGGGCGTACCAGCGCCAGGTCTGCGCTTCGTCCGTGCTCCGGTACATCGAGAGCCAGTGCCCACTTGCGCCGTCCTGCTGCACGGCCAGGAGCCAGGTGGCGGGGGCGCCGTTCTGAGGATCGAGCCGCACCAGGTGTCGCTGGGCCGGCAGCGTCAGGGCGTTTCCACCGCCGGCGGCCAGGACGTTTTGCGGCGCCGCAATCAACAGCGCCGCCGCTAGTGCGACCATTCCCCCCTCCAGTGCCGAGGGAAATGTAGGGATTCGAACGGAAACTGCAGCGGCCGCACGGAGGGCGACCGACTCCCGGCGCCTGGCTAGTCGCTACCGGGAACGAACGGCTCCGTATCCGCCCACGCGGCGGCGGGCTCGGCCACTGGGCGACGCGTTCCGCCCAATCGACGGACGTCCGTCGCACGGCGCGACGGCTGCGGCGGACGCGGCTGCTGCTCCGCCTGCAGGACGCGCTCGCTGGTCCGCAAGAGCGAGTCGGGGATCAGCGAGATCGAGTCGATCCCCTGCTCCACCAGGAAAGCGGCGAACTCGGGGAAGTCGCTCGGGGCCTGCCCGCAGATTCCCACCTTGCGCCCCTTGCGCCGCGCAGCGTCGATGATCCGGGCGCATGCCTGCAGCACCGCCGCGTTGCGCTCGTTGAACAACGGCGCGACGAGTGCGCTGTCGCGGTCGACGCCGAGCACGAGCTGCGTGAGATCGTTGGAGCCGATGGAAAACCCGTCGAAGATGTCCGCGTACTGATCGGCGAGGAAGACGTTCGAAGGCAGCTCGGCCATCACGTACACCTCGAGGCCGTCCCTCCCCTGCGCCAGCCCGCCTTCGCCCAGGACCTCGATCACCTTCCGCCCTTCGTCCGGGGTCCGGCAGAAGGGCACCATCAGTTTCAGGTTCTTGAGCCCGAACTCCTCGCGCACGCGCCGCACCGCGCGCAGCTCGAGCATGAACCCCTCCTTGTAGCTCGGATGGTAGTAGCGGGATGCCCCGCGCCATCCGATCATCGGGTTCTCCTCGACCGGCTCGAACTGCTTGCCGCCGAGAAGCGTCGCGTACTCGTTCGACTTGAAGTCGCTCAGCCGGAGGATGACTGGCTTGGGATGGAAGGCGGCGCAGATCGTGCCGATGCCCTGCGCCAGCTTGTCGACGAAGTACTCCGTCTTGTCCGTATAGCCGCGGGTGATCTCGTCGACCTGTGCGCGCGTCGCCTCGTCGAGCTGCGAGTAGCGGGTGAGCGCCAGCGGATGGACCTTGACCCAGCTCGCGAAGATGAACTCCATGCGGGCGAGCCCGACCCCGTCGTTGGGGAGCATCGCCGTCTGGAATGCGTTCTCCGGATTGCCGACGTTCAGCATCATCTGCGTGCGCGGCCGGGCGAACTGCGTCCGGTCGATCTCCTCGACTTCGTACTCGAGAGCGCCGCGGTAGATCCTTCCCTGCTCGCCTTCCGCGCAGCTCAGCGTGATCTTCTCGCCGGAGGGCACGCGCGAGGCCGCGTCCCCCGTTCCCACCACCGCGGGAATGCCCAGCTCGCGGGCGACGATCGCCGCGTGCGACGTCCGTCCGCCGCGCTCGGTGACGATGCCCGCCGCCATCTTCATGATCGGTTCCCAGTCGGGATCGGTGTTCTCGGTGATGAGGATCTCTCCCGCCTTGAACTGATCGAATTGCCCGGCGCTCCGGATCACGCGCGCGGTGCCTACCGCAACGCCTTCTCCCACCGCGAGCCCTTGCGCGAGCTGCTCGCCCTTGCCGGTCAGCTTGTAGATCCGCAGCGAGGCTCCCTTGCGATTCGAGTGGACGGTCTCCGGCCGCGCCTGCAGCACGTAGAGCTGTCCGCTGTCGCCGTCCTTGCCCCATTCCACGTCCATCGGGGAATCCGACCCGCGCTTGACGGCGTAGTGCTCCTCGATCCGCATCGCCCAGGTTGCAAGCTGCAGGACCTCGTCGTCGTTCAGCGAGAATCGCGCGCGCAGCTCTTCCGGCACTGGCACGAGCGTGGTTCCACGCTCGCCGTAGACGATGCGCTGCTCCTTGCTGCCCCGCGTCTTCCAGACGATCGGCCGGTATCCCTCGCGCAGGGTGTCCTTGTGCACGTAGAACTGGTCGGGGACGACCTGACCCTGGACGACGGCCTCGCCCAAGCCGTAGCTGGAGGTGATCAGCACGACGCCGCGGTGGCCCGACTCGGTATCGAGCGTGAAGAGGACGCCGGAGGCGGCCTTGTCACTGCGCACCATCTTCTGCACGCCGACGCTGAGCGCCACCTGGAGGTGGTCGAACCCCATGTGCGAGCGGTAGCTGATCGCCCGCGCGGTGAAGAGCGAGGCGAAGCACC
Source organism: Deltaproteobacteria bacterium (assembly GCA_005879535.1). Lineage (NCBI taxonomy): Bacteria > Pseudomonadati > Myxococcota > Myxococcia > Deltaproteobacteria bacterium. The sequence goes on from VBKI01000072.1 coordinate 13,279, forward strand.
GCTTCACCGCCTCGACGAGCGCGGCTTCGCCGCGAACATTCAGGTAGGTGTCCTGCTGTCCCGCGAAGCTCGCTCCGGGAAGGTCCTCGGCAGTCGCCGACGAGCGCACCGCTACGTCGGTATCCGCCCCGCCGAATCTCGCCGACAGCTCCCGGTATGCGGCCAGCGCCTCGCTGGCGATCTCCTGCGGCATCCCGGCGGAGGTGATCAGCGCGCGGATCTCCGCGCTCCGCGCGACCAGCTCCTGCACGTCGTCCGGACCGATTCCGGCGAGCAGCTCACGGATCGTCTCGTCCAGCCCGGCTCTGGCGATGAAGTGGCGGTAGCCTTCGGCGGTGATCGCGAAGCCGTCCGGGACGCGGATGCCCAATGGCGAAAGCTCGCGGATCATCTCGCCCAGCGAAGCGACCTTTCCGCCCACCAGACCGACGTCGCCGAGCCCGACCTCCGCAAACCAGCGGACAAAGCGCATGGCTATGCCTCCACTGGCAAAGCTGTACACCGGTGCTGCAGCGCGCTATCGCGGGGAGGCCATCGCGGACTGAACGAGGTGTTCGATTCTGGTCAGCGCTTCCTCGAGCTGCGACTGGGGGGCGCCGAACGAGAAGCGCGTGTAACTGCGGAACCTCGAGGCGCGCCGGCTGCGGCGCTTTCCCGGGTTCACGTCGAAGAACTCGCCGGGCACCGTGATCACTTTCCTCTCCAGCGACGCTCTGAAGAAGCCCATGCCGTCATTGAGCGGCGCCGGGAGCCCGGCGAGGTTGCCCCACACGTAGAAGGTGCCGTCCGGCGCCCGATCGGCCCGGATGCCCATGCGCTCGAGGCGCTGGATCATGCGGTCGCGCTTCTCGCGGAACGTGGCGTTGATCGCGAGCGTCTCTTTCTGCACCACCTCTTCGCTGAGCAGCGGGATGGCCGCGCGCTGGAGCGGCCGCGATCCGCCCCCGTCGAGGAATGAGCCGGCGCTGGCGACCGCTTCGATCACCTTCTCCGGACCGACCGTCCAGGTGACGCGCCAGCCCGGATACCGCCAGTTCTTCGTCAGCCCGTCGAAGATGATCACCGGGTCCCGATTGACGTCCTCGACGTAACGGGCGGCGCTCTCGATGGGGAGCTGGCCGGGCCGTCCCGTCCACACGTAGTGGGAGTAGAACTCGTCGATCAAGAGGGAGCAGTCCAGCTCGCGCGCCGTTCGCACCCAGCGTGACAGCTCGTCGCCTTGCACGAGCTTGCCGGTGGGATTGCACGGATTGCTCATCAGCAGCGCCGAGAGGCCGCGACCCTGGATCTCCTTGCGCAGGTCGTCCGCGGTGAACGCGTACCCGCGCTCGCCTTCGAGGAGGATGGGAATGGCGGTGAACGCCTTGAAGACGTCCAGCAGCTCCTCGTACGCCGTGTAATCGGGCAGGAAGTGGCCGAGGTTCACGTGGCCGAGCGATGCCGCGGCCCGGGTGAGAGCGGCGCGGCCGCCGCCACAGATGCTCACGTTCTCGGCGCTGTACTGCGAGCCCATCCCTTTGCGAAACAGGCGGTTGTAGAGCGCTGCGACCGACTCGCGCAGTTCCCAGATGCCCGGGACCGGGGCGTATTCCTGATCGTCGACGCGCACGCCGACTTCCTTCACCCGGGGCGGCGCGCCGGGCAGCGGGCCGGTCTCCGGTTGCCCCTGGCCGAGGTTGCACCAGGAAGGGTCCGCGCTGCGGTACCCGAGCTTGTGCGCCTCGGAGGTGACGTAGATGACGCCGGTGCGTGGCACCGCGCGAAACGCGGGGATGACGACTTCGTCGCTCACGCCGTGAGCGTAACACGCCAACCGGAGACATCGACTTTGGTGCAAATCACCGCTTGTAACGGGGGAGTCGCAGGCCTTGCGTCAGCGCGGGCGCGAACAAGTCGCCCATTTCCCGCAGACGCGACGGCATCGTCCTCAGATTGAACTGCTTCGGATCGAGGCCCGGCTTGACCTCGCTCCAAAGCAGCGGTGTGGAGACGGCCGCGCCCGCCACTCCGCGCAAGGAGTACGCCGCCACCACCGTCTTGCCGTACGCGTTCTGCATGCAGTCGAAGTAGAGCCGCCCGCGCCGCGCGGCGAGGGACCGCTCGAGGGTGACGTTCTTCAGCTGCCTCGCCACCGTATCCCCCACCTGCAGCGCGAACGACTCGGCGTCTTCGTACGTGTGCCCCTTCGCCAGGGGGACGAAGATGTGCAGCCCGCGCTTTCCGGTGGTCTTGGGGATGCTCGGAAGTCCAAGCCGCTCGAACATTCCGTGCAAGACCTGCGCAACCTCGACCGCCTGCTCGATCGTCTCCCCTTCCGCCGGATCGAGGTCGAACACGACCCAGTCCGGCTGGGTCAGGCTCTGCGCGCGGGAATGCCAGGCGTGGATCTCGAGCACGGAATTCTGCGCCAGCCAGCGCAGCGCGCGTGGGCTGTCCACGACGAGATGGCGGACCGCCCCTTTCTTCGTACGCGCGGGAGTCTCGACGGTGTGCATCCAGTCTTCGGCCATCGCGCCGACGTCCTGCTGGAACCAGCTCGCTTTCTCGATGCCCTGGTTCCAGTGGACGAGCGTCAGCGGACGGTCCTCGACAGCCGCCAGCAGCACCGGAGAGACCGCTTCGTAGTACGCGGCCACGTCCGCCTTCGTGATCCGGTCCTTCGGGTAGAGCAGGCGGTCGGGATTCGTCAGCTTCTGCTCGGGTTGCGCCGCAGGAGGCGGGACCTTTCTCGGAGCGTCGATCTTTCGCTTCGGCGCCTCCGGCACCGGCGCCGGTTTTTCGCGGATGCACTCCTCCGGCTTCTTGTCCGCACGAAGGCCCTGGAACGCCGGATGGCGCAGCTTCCCGTCGTGCGTCCATTCGGTGAAGCGCACTTGCGCGACCAGGCGCGGCTCGACCCAATGCGCGTCTCGCAGCCGCGGAGCGCCCCGCGCCGGCGAGGTCTGCCGCTCGTCGCCGGCGAGCTGCTTCTGCAACTCCCTCCGCTGCTTCGAGGAGAAGCCGGTTCCCACTTTGCCGGCGAACTCGTACCCACCCTTCCCGTCCGCGACCGCCAGCAAGAGTGCGCCCAGCGACCCCGACGCGTTGCCCTTGCCCGGCGTCCATCCCACGATCGCCAGCTCTTGCGTCGCCTGCGCCTTGAGCTTCAGCCATTCGCGCGAGCGGCCCTTTTCATAGACGGAGCGACGCGCCTTGAGGATCAGCCCTTCCAGCCCGCGCTCCCGCATCCGCTCCAGCGCTTCGTTGACGTCGCCCGGCACCTCTTCAGCCAGCCGCACCTCGGGCGGAGCGTTGGAGAGGACGCTGCGCAGCAGGTCTCGCCGTTCCTCCAATGGGCGGCCGCGCAAGTCCTCTCCGTCGAGCCGCAGCAGGTCGAAAGCGAACAGCACGGCCTCGTCCACACGGCCCTGCTGGATGAGCTCGAACCGCGGTACGCCCTGCGGGTCGAGAACGCAGACCTCGCCGTCGATCACGGCGTCGCCGACGACGATGCGCGCGAGCGCCCGCGCGATCCGCGGGAACCGCTCGCTCAGATCGAGAGCGTTGCGCGTCCACATCGCCACCCGGCCGTTCGACAGCGCGCAGAGCGCCCGATAGCCGTCGTACTTCACCTCCGCGTGCCAATCGCCCGCCGGCGCCGCATCGACGAGCGTCGCGAGCATCGGCGGCAGGTACCCGCGCAGGATCGCGTCGGGCGCCGCTCGCGGCGCGCGCAGCTTCCCGCTCCGTTCGGGACCGCGCGTGGCAACCCGGCCGCTCACCACCGACTCCGGCCGCTCCGCCACGACGTCATACGCCGGGTTCTCCTTGCCATCCTTCGCCTTGAACATCAGCCACTGCGCCTTGCCGGGTGCGTCGCCGTGGGTGCGCACCAGGTGCCACTGTCCCTGCAGCTTCTTGCCGTGGAACTCGACGACGATGTGGCCTTTCTTCCGCTGCTCGGAAAGCTTTCCTGGCGGAACCGAGTCGCAGGTGCCGTTGTCCCAGATCAGCGAATCGCCGGCCCCGTATTCGCCGTCCGGGATCCGCCCTTCGAAGCTGCCGTACTCGAGGGGATGATCCTCGGTCTGGATGGCAAGGCGCTTGATCGCCGGGTCGTAGCTGGGCCCCTTCGGCACCGACCACGATGCGAGCGCGCCGTCCATCTCCAGGCGGACGTCGTAGTGGAGCCGCGTGGCGTCATGCTTGTGCACGACGAAGGTGGGCTCGGGGTGCGGGACGACCGCGCCCGGCGGGGGCTCCGGCGTCACGGCGAAGTCGCGCCTCGCCTCGTATTCGGGGAGCTTCTTTCTCAACGCAGCGCCCCGCGGGCGTGCCGCCGTGCGCTTGCCGGACGAGCTGCGTGCGCGAGGCATGTGCGTACGGTCGGCATGGGTCAGCGCGGCGGGTAGTCCAGCTCGACGTCGAGTTGCTCGTCGCCGCGGGCGCCGTCGATGCGCATTTCCACTCGCGCGGTCTCGCGCGGCCGCAGCGTCGCCTTCTCGCCTCGCAGCAACGGGGCCCCGCCCCCTCGTGGCCGCAGGCGGAAATTCACCTGGATCGCGCCTTCGCCCCAGCCGATATTGCGGATCGTCGCCTCGGCCACTGGTCCGCGCATGCGCGCCGACAGGAGCTGCGGCCGCGGACCCGAGCAGCCGCGCACCCAAGCCAATCCGGCGACGAGGACGACCGTCAACGACGTGAAGAGCGCGCGCTTCATCCCGGGACCCACGGTTTGTCGAGGACGAAGAGGACGATCACCGCCAGCGTCAGGAGCACCATCAGCGTCGCGAAGCCCATCGTGGCCACCGGATCCGCCCGCTTCGCGGAGCGTCCCAGGCTGACGAAGCCGAGAGGCTCGGGGATCACCGGCAGCTTGTGCTCGGCTTGATACTCCCAGTCGGGGAGCAGCGCCTCGTCGAGGAGCGCGGGGGTGATCTTCGCGAGCCGGCGCGCGACTTCCTCGCAGTGCTCGGCAGTGAGCATCACGCAGGGCCAGAGCGGAGGCGCGCCGAGCTGCCGCTGGAGCGCGCGCGCGAATCCCACCTGGGCGAGGAATTTCTCACCCTCGTCGTCGTCGAGCTGTCCCCAGACGACGATGGGGATCTCTTCGCCGGTGACTTCCTCGATCTGCCGGACGAAATAGGCGATCAGGTCGGCCGAGCCCGACGCGGTCTCGATGTGACGCACGCGCGCTCCGTCGATCTCCAGGGCGCCGTAGTATCCCGCCTCGTCGGACAGGTCGAAGCGCAACGGCGCTCCATCAGTGCGGTCCAACACCTTCGCCAGCGCAGCCCAGGGTCCGTCTGCCCTGGCGTCCAGCTTGCCGAGTTGCCGGCGTCGCTCGGCGACGGGTTCGCGCGCAGACCGGCGGCGCAAAGCGTAGAAGCCGAGCCGCGCCGCCCCGAGCGCGCCGCTCGCGCTGATCGTCGCCAGGTACGCGTACAGGACGAGCAGGAAGAGAATGGTCAGCGTCTCGACGTTGCTGCGCTGCGCGAGCGTGACGAAGAGCTTGCCGTAGATCGCGAGCACGACGACGCCGGCCACCGAGGCGCAGAAGAGCACGGCATACGTCGCCGCCAGGATCTGGACGCGGCGCGCGTAGTCCTCGGCGGAATCGGCGCCCGGCTCCGTGATGAGCCGCTTCAACAACCCCCGCACCGGGGAACATCTACCCTAGAAAGGAGACGAGGAGCTCATTCACCCTCTCGGGAGCGTCCGCTTGTACCCAGTGGGTCGCCGACGCAATCCGCTCCAGCCGGAAGCGCGGAACCCAGCGCCGGTCCGGCTCCGCAAGCTCGCTTCCCAGCCAGCGATCGCGATCGCCCCAGATGATCAGCGTTTCCGCGGCGACGGGTCTCCAGCGCGGGCTGCGGTACCGCGCCGCGGCCCGGTAGTAATCGATCGGCCCGGTGCGATCTCCGACCGCAGCAATCATCGTTTCGATGTCCGCGGCGTCGTAGGCGTCCCTGCGCGCGGGCGTGTACCGGAACAGCGACCGCAGGCGCCGCGGCGTCATGAATCGCTCGGGCAGCAACGGAAGCTGGAAGAAGTACATGTACCAGCTCTTCCGCAGCTGCCTTGCCGTGCGCAAGCCCCGACTCATCTGCTGCGGGTGCGGGACGTTGAGGATGGCGAGCTTGCGCACGCGGTCCGGCTCCGACATCGCGACGTGCCAGGCGATGTGGCCTCCCCAGTCGTGACCCACCAGATCGGCGCGCTCGCGTCCAAGGCTGGAGAGCAACCCCGTCACGTCGCGCGCGAGCCGCTCGACGCGGTAGGCGCCGACGGCGCGCGGCTTGTCCGAGCCGCCATATCCGCGCAGGTCCGGAGCGACGGCGCGGAATCCCGCGGCCGCAAGAGCGGGGAGCTGATGCCGCCAGGAGATCCAGCATTCGGGAAATCCGTGCAACAGAACGACCAGGGGGCCGTCGCGCGGTCCGGTGGCCGCGCAGTGCAACCGCACCTCTCCGGCGTTCGCGGTGAAGTGCTCGACGCCCGAAGGAGGCACGGCCCCGATCAGGCGACGTCCGGCTCCGCGGCGGGCGTGCAGCAGACGCGACCGGCCCCACAGCGGCTCGCGTGCGCGAGACCGTCATCGGGTCCGGCCGGCGACATGGTGAGAAGGCACCAGTAGACAGTGGTGGCTTCCTGGCGCAGGGCGAAGAGCGCCCGCCGATCGTTGTGCGAGGCGCCCGAGACCTTCGCGCGCAGGTAGGTACAGAGCTGCTCGTGCTCGTTCACGACAAGCCTCCCGCCGCCAGCAGCGCGCGCCTGACGGCGGCCTGCAAGAGCGGCACTTTGTACCCGTTGTGCTGGAGCGGCCTCGCGCCCTGCACCGCGGCTTCCGCGGCTTGCGCCGCGAGGGCCTCGTCCACGCGCTTGCCGCGGATCAACGCCTCCGCCGCCTTCGCGCGCCAGGGAACCGGAGCGGCGGCGCCGAGCACGACGCGCGGATCGTCTCCGAGCGTCACCGCCGCCTCCGCCAGCGGCCAGTCGAAGGACTGCTTCTCCATCAGCTTCACGTAGCCGGACTTGCGTCCGGCGGGTACGCGCACCTCCACGATGAGCTCGCCGGGCCGCAGCACGGTCTCGCGCGTCACGTCGGTTTCGGGTCTGACGAAGAACTCCTCGATCGGAACCGTCCTCTCGCCCTCGGGCCCCTTCAGCGCGAGCGAAGCCCCGAGCGCCGTCAGGGCGGTGCCGGTCGCGCTGGGATGCACGATCGGGCAGAGGTCGTTGTCGAACACCGCGTGCATCTCGTTCTGGCCGTCGATGGCGAAGCACTCGGTGCCGCCCTTGCGCTTGCAACGGAACTCCTCCTTGCGGAAGTACCAGCAGCGCGGCCTTTGCGCGAGGTTGCCACCCAGCGTCGCGGCATTGCGGATCTGGGGCGTCGCGGCCGCCGTTGCCGCGTCGGCCAGGGCCGGCGCCTGCTTCCGGATGCGCGCATCCGAGGAGAGCGTCGCCAGCGTGACCAGCGGACCGAGGCGCAGCATGCCGTTCTCGGCGCGTACGAAATCGAGCTCGCGCAGCCTGCGGATGTTCACCAGCACGGTCGGCTCGTCGAGATGCTCCTTCAGGCGGTCTGCGACGTCGATCCCGCCCGCCTTGAATAGCGCTCCTTGCTGCGCGCCCGCGGCCATCGCACCGGCCAGGTCTCCGGGCTCGATCCAGGCGAAAGCCTTCATGACCGCACCCCCTTCGCGGCGGCGAGCACCCGCGCGGGCGTGATCGGCAGGCTGCGAACGCGCGTACCTGTCGCATGCGCCACCGCGTTCGCGATGGCCGCACAGGTCGGCACGGTGGCGGGCTCGCCGATCCCGCTCGCGTCCGTATTGCTGCGCCCTCGGAAGTGATCGAGGACGATCGCCTCGATCCTGGGAGCGTCCTTCGCGCCGGCGATCCGGTAATGCTCGAGGTCGGCGTTGACCATCCTCCCCGTGCGCAGATCGACGACGCGGCGCTCGTGCAGGGCGTACGACACCCCCTGGATGATGCCGCCGTTGATCTGGGACTCGATCGCGAGCCGGTTCACCGGCCGTCCGCAGTCATGCACGGCGAGGGCGCGGAGCACGCGCACGATCCCCGTCTCCATGTCCGCTTCCACCTCGACGAACTGCGCGCCGCCAATGGTGGCGGTGTGGCGGTCGCCGTCCTGCCATCCGGCGTAGTCCCGCACGCGCGAGGCAAACCCGCGGACCGTCTTTCCCAGCCTCTTCGCCGCCGAGCGGACGTCGCCTCGCGCGCCTGCGGCCATCAGCTCCGCCTTCGCACGCTCGGCGGCGAGGCGCACCGCGGGCGTGAGCAGCTGCGTGGTCATGCTGCCGCCCGAAGGCGGTCCCTCGGGCAGCGCCGTGTCGCCGATGTGGACGATCACGTCTTGCGGCCGGACGCCTAGAACTTCGGCGACGACCTGCGCGCAGGCGGTCCGGATCCCGCCGCCGATGTCGGCGACGCCGCTGCGGCATTCGATGCTGCCGTCGTCGTGGATCAGCACTTCCGCGTTGGAAGGCGGGCCGTCGAAGTTGTACCAGAGGCCCTGGGCGAATCCGACGCCGCGCCGCACCTTGCCCGTGTCGCGCCGCTTGCGCAGCTCGTCCCAGCCGAATTTCTCCCGCCCGATCCGGCGCTCCTCCCGCCGCGCGGGATGCGCGTCGTTGCGATCGCGCAGGGCGATGGGATCCATCCCGAGCTTCTCCGCCAGCTCGTCGATGGCCTGCTCGAGCGCGAACGCGCCCTGCGGATGCCCCGGAGCGCGGAAGGCCGCTGCCGGTCCGGTGTGGAGGAAGACGTCGTTCTCCTCGCTGCGCACCGCTTTGGCGGGATACAGGTTCTTCACCGGCCCCGCGCATCCCGCGCCAGCGGCGCAGCCGGCGCTGCCGAACGCCTTCAGCTCGATCGCCTGGAACGTCCCGTCTTTCGCCGCGCCGAGGCGCAGCCGCTGGATCGAGCTGGGCCGGTTGCCCACCGCGAGGTGCTCGGCGCGGCGATCGAGGAAGAGGCGCACGGGTCGCTTCGCCTTGCGGGAGAGATGGAGCGCGATGACGCCGTGGTTGCCCGCGCCGAACTTGGCGCCGAAGCCGCCGCCGGTGAACTCGCAGATCACGCGCACCTTGCTCTTCGGCAGCTTGAACAGCGTGGCGATCTCGTCCTGCACGCTGTGGATCCCCTGCGTGCTGGCGTAGAGCGTCGCACCGTCCTCGCGCCAGTCGGCGACGACGCCGTGCGTCTCAATGGCGGAATGCGTCTGCACTTCGGTCCGGTATTCCTGCTCGAGTCGGACCTCGCTGCCGGCGAGCGCCTTCTCCACGTCGCCGTCATTGCCGCCGACCACCGGGCCACGCACGTTTCCCTGCTGCGGAACGTCCTTCGCGGCGCCACCACCGCCGGCCGAGCCCTTCTGTTCGACCGGGCTCTCGAAAACGAGCGGTGCGCCGGGCTTGCGGGCGTCGTCGATATCGGCCACGTGCGGAAGCACCTCGTACTCGACGCGCACGGCGCGTGCCGCATCCTCCGCCTGCGCCGCGGTGGCTGCAGCCACGGCGGCAACGGGCGCACCCTCGTACCGGATGTGCGGGTACTTGTCGGGTGTCGCCGGCTTCAGCTTCAGCTCCGCCGGGCCAAGGAGCTGCTCGACGACGTACGTGGCGTGGACGCCGGGCATCCGCTCGGCAGCGCTGACGTCGACGTTGCGGATGCGCGCGTGCGCGTAGGGACTGCGCACCACCGCGGCGTGCAGCATTCCAGGCAGCTGCACGTCGAAGCAGTATCGCGCGCGGCCGGTCACCTTCTCCGGCCCGTCGATGCGCGGCACCTTCTGGCCGACGATCTGGAGCTGCGCGCTCCCGTCCCACGCAGGCGGCTCGGAACCGGGGACCTTGCGCTCTTTCGCCTGCAGCGCGCCAGGCAGCCCCACCTGGAACGTCCGCGAGGCCTCCCCGCTACCCTTGTCCTGCGCCTTCGCTGCGTCCGTCTCTGCCGTGCCACCCTCGACCAGCGAGGTGTTCCCGAACGCCGTGGCGCCGGAAGCGGCGCGCGCGGTCGCGGGCAGATCGCCCTGCGGTGGGCCGGCTTTCGCGGGCGCGGTGCCGGCTGCCGCCAGCGCGGCCTCGAACACCTTGGGATATGTCCCGCAACGGCAGGTGTTCCCTGCAACGGCCTGCCGCACGTCGTCCTCGGTGGGGTGCGGGTTCCGCTGCAGCAAGGCATGGCAGGACATCACCATCCCCGGCGTGCAGAAGCCGCACTGCAGGGCGTCGTGCGCGACGAACGCCGCCTGGATGGGCGCAAGCTGCTCGCCGCGCGCGAGTCCTTCGATCGTCGTGACCGGCTTTCCCACCGCGTCGAGCGCGAACGTCAGGCAGGAAGGAACGGCCGCGTCGCCGAGCATGACCGTGCACGCGCCGCACGCGCCGCGATCGCAGCCGATCTTGGTTCCGGTCAGGTGCAGCCGATCGCGCAGCACGGAGGCGAGCGTCTGCCGCGGCTCCACCGAAATGCGACGGTCGACGCCGTTCACGCGCAGCGAGATCTCTACCTCCCCCGGGCCGAGCTTCCTCGCCTTTCCCCGCGGCTGCTTCCCTCCTGCTCCTTCCAGCAGCGCCGCGGCCGAAGCCGCGAGCCCCGCTCCCTTGACAAATCCGCGCCGGGTCAGCTTCGTCTCGTCGGACATGCGCGCGCCTCCGCGAAGCGGGGATCGCATACACCGGAGCGCGCAGAAGGGAAAGACGTGCCTGCGATCCTGATGCTGGTCGGGCCGGAGTACGAGGATCTCGAGGTCTGGTATCCGAAGCTGCGTCTGGAGGAGGCCGGCTTCGAGGTCAAGCTGGCCGGCCTGGGCGAGCGCGAGTACCGCGGAAAGCACGGATACCCGTGCAAGGTGGACGGGCGCGTCGCTGACTTCCCCGCGACCTCGCTCGCCGGAATCGTGGCGCCCGGCGGCTGGGCGCCGGACAAGATCCGCCGCGACGCGGAAGCGCTGCGCCGCGTGCGCGAGATCCACCAGGCGGGAAAGATGGTCGCCACCATCTGCCATGGGCCGTGGGTCCTCATCTCTGCGGGAATCGTCCGCGGGCGACGGCTGACCAGCACCGCCGGGATCCGCGACGACGTGGTCAACGCCGGCGCCGAATGGGTGGACGCGCCGTCGGTGATCGATGGCAATATCGTTTCCTCTCGCGTGCCGGGCGATCTGCCTGCGTTCGGCAAGGCCATGCTCGAGGTCCTGGCAAAGCAGAAGTGAAGGTCGTCCTCGCGCTCCTGGTGCTCGTCGGCGCGACCCTCGCCGCCCTGGTGGTCGTGGTGGTGCAGCCGGTCTTCCGCAAGGGGCCAGCCTGGCGCGGTTCGCGCGCGGATGCCGGCCGGCTCGGCGGGCTCGTCCGCGCTTTGGTGGCGCTGGGCCCACGGAACGACGCGGCAGGACAGTCGCGCGCCGCCGACTGGATCCGCGGACAACTCGGCGAGCGCGCCATCGAAGAGCAACGTTATTCCGCGCACGGGGAGATCTTCCGCAACCTGATCGTCCGGCTGGGCCCGGAAACGGAAGATCGCATCGTCATCGGCGCTCACTACGACGTCCGCGGGCCGTACCCGGGAGCGGACGACAACGCCAGCGGAACGGCCGCGCTGCTGGAGCTCGCGCGCGTGCTCCGCGGATCGGAGCTGCGTCAGCGCGTGGAGCTGGCCTTCTACTCGAACGAGGAATACGGGCTCCTCGGCAGCGCCGTTCACGCGGAGAGCTCCCGCAAAGTCCGCGCGATGCTGTCCCTGGAGATGCTCGGCTGCTTCGATCAGCCGCAGCAGTTTCCCTTTGGCGCCCTGCGCCTGCTCTATCCGCAGCGCGGCGACTACATCGTGGTGGTCGGCAGGCTCGAAGACTTCCCGCTGGTGCGCGCCGTCAAGGCTGCCCTGCGCGCGAACGGGGCCGGCGTCCGGTCGATCGACGCGCCCGATCTCATTCCCGGGATCGCCGACTCCGATCATTCCAGCTTCTGGCGTCGAGGCGTGCGCGCAGCGATGGTGACCGACACCGCCTGGTACCGCAATCCGCGCTACCACACCGCTCGCGACACGCCGGACACGCTCGATTATGCGCGGATGGCGCGGATCGTGGACGGCCTCGCCGCCTGGGCTTCAACGGTCCCACGCTGAGCGCCAGGCTCCGCAGCGCTCGGCGTACATGACGAAGCCCTCGTGGAAGGGGTGCCGCGCGATGGTCGCGCTGTCGCCGATCACGATCAGCTTCTTGCGCGCGCGGGTGAGCGCCACGTTGATGCGCCGGATGTCGGCGACGAATCCGAGCTCTCCTTCAGGGTTCGAGCGGACCAGGGAGACGACCACCGCTTCCTTCTCCCGCCCCTGGAAGCCATCGACGGTGTCGATCTCCAGCTCGCCTGCGTCATGAAGGAGCTGGCGCAGGCGCTGGACCTGCGCGTCGTAGGGGGAGATCACGGCGACGTCCTTTGGCGCGAGCCGCTCGAGCAGCTTGCGCACCTCGGCGGCGACGAGCTGGGCTTCGCCCTCGTTCAGCCTGGAATCGCTCTCCTCCGGCGTCTCGTCGTCGAATCCGCGGCCGGCGGTGTCGATGAACTCGAGCGGCGCATCGTCGATGGCGTGCTCCGCGACCGCCGGATGGGCACGGAGCTTGCCTTGATAGAGCGCATCAGAGGGGTAGCGCATGATCCGCTCGTTCATCCGGTGCTGCTCGGCCAGCGTCACCGTCGCTTCAGGTCGCGCCTTCGCCAGCCGCTCGAACAGCGAGAGCGAGAGCTCCTGCGCGTCGGCGGCCAGCACCGTGGGCGGAAGCTGCAGGTGGTCGCCCGCGAGCACTGCGCGATCCGCCCTCAGCAGCGCAAGGTACGCGGCGGGCTCGACGGCCTGCGTCGCCTCGTCGATCACCGACAGCGCGAAGCGGCGACCCTCCAGCGCGCGCGATTCCACTCCAGTCAGCGTGGCCAACACGACCTGCGCCTTCTCCAGGACGGCGAGCTCCGCCCGATCCTCGAGCTCGCGGGCCTCCGCGAGCAGCTCTCGCGCCTCGCGCTCCTGCGCCCTCGCTTCCGAGAAGCGGCCCGGGCCGCGCCGCTGTTTCCGTTTGCGGGAATCGGCGCGCAGGCGGATGGCCTGCTCGACCAGCTCGGCGGCGATCCGGGCCTGCGGATGGACCCTCGTCCTCTCGTCGAGGGTGTGCTCGACGACGGCGGGAAGGACGCGGGCAGGATGGCCCACGCGGACCACGTCGACCCCGATCTCGACGAGGCGCTCCACCAGGTTGTCCACTGCCAGATTCGAGGGAGCGGCGGCGAGGACCTTCTGCCCGCGAGCCGCCGCGCGCCGGATCAGCTCGACGAGGACGGTCGTCTTTCCCGTGCCCGGAGGACCGTGCACGAGCATGAAATCTTCGGCGCGCTCCGCCAGATCGAGCGCGGCCTGCTGCTCTGGATTGAGGTGCGATGCGATTCCCGGCTCGCTCCGGGGCAATTGCTGGAACCGCGGCGGCTCCCCACGGAGCGCCGAATGCCAGCGGCGGACCTCGCGCATCCGCCGGATGCCGCCGCAAAGCCGGTCGTACGTCGCCGAGGACGGTAGCAGCTCGACGTTCACGCGGCCTTCGGTCGCCCAGTCCGGCGGCGGCTCGTCGAACGCGACGGCAAAGCGCGCGCGCTGGCGGCGCGCCACGATCCCGCTCGGCGCGTCGTCGCCAGGCTCCCGGCGGGGAAGCACCCGGACGATCGATCCGACGCCGATCTGTTGCGCTCCCAGCTCTCCGCCGCCCGGTCTTGCGTACGTGACGAGGGAGCGGCCAGCGAGACCAGCTTCTTCCACAGCCTCTACGTCGGTGAGCGCCAACCCGCGCCGGACCCGCTCGACGAACGGCAATTGCGCGAAGCGCTCCTTCTCGGCGGCGCGCTCCCTGTCGAGCAGCGCACCGAGCCGATCGAGGTGCTGTTCGAGGTCCACTCCCTTCTCCTATACTCGGCGTACCGGAGGCGCGCATGGCCACCATCGAAAGACACGTCACCAACGCGCTCGTCGCGCTCGATGCGATGACGCCCTGCCGCGAGGCGGCGAAGGTGATGCGGGACAAGAAAATCGGATCGGTCGCCGTGCGCGAGGGCGGGAAGGTGGTCGGGATCGTCACCGAGCGCGACCTGGTCGCGCGGGTCCTGGCGGCGGGCGACAGCGGAGCGATGCCCATCGGCGAGGCGATGCGGACGGATCTGCCGAGCGTCCCTCCCGTCACCAGCGAGGCGGAGACCGCCGAGCTGATGCGGACGCATTACACCCGTCACCTCCTGGTCGAGGAGAAAGGCCAGGTGGTCGGGATCATCTCGATGCGCGACGTCATCCAGCTCATGCTCGACGACAAGCAGTTCCTGATCGAGCAGCTGCAGACCTACATCGACGGCCGCTGAGCTTCCGCATGAAGTTCGTGATGATGGGCAGCGGCGGGGTGGGCGGATATTACGGCGCCCGTCTGCAGCAGGCGGGGCACCAGGTCGCCTTCGTCGCCCGCGGCGCCCACGCCGAGGCGATGCGCAAGAATGGGCTGCGGATCCGAAGCGAGCTGGGCGATGCGGCGCTGCCGGCGAACGTGATTGACGACCCTGCCAAGGCCGGGCCCGCGGATCTGGTGGTGGTTGCGGTGAAGCTTTGGGACACCGAGAGCGCCGCCCGCGCGGTCGCGAGCGTCCCCGACGCCGCGGTGGTCTCCTTCCAGAACGGAGTCGACAAGGACGACGTTCTCGCGGGCGCAGTGGGTCCTGCCCGCGTGCTGGGCGGGGTCACCCACATCGGTGCCGTCATCGCCGAACCGGGCACCATCGCGCACACCGGCAAGCTCCAGCGCGTGACCCTGGGCGAGCTCGACGGCTCGCGCACGGCGCGGCTGCAAGCCGCAGTCGAAGCGTTCCGCTCGGCGGGCGTGGAGACTGTCGCCAGCGACGACATCCGCCGCGTCACCTGGGAGAAGTTCGTCTTCCTCACCGCGCTCAGCGGCATGACCGCGCTGACCCGCAAATCCATCGGCGAAGTCCGCGCCCATCCGGCGACGCGCGCGATGCTGCTCGACGCCTTGCGCGAGACCGTCGCGGTCGCCCGCGCGGAGGGCGCGCGCGTCGACGACGCGTTCGCGCAGAAGCAGCTCGAGATGGTGGACACGCTGCCCGCCGGCATGCTCGCCTCGATGGCACAGGACGTGCTGCGCGGACGCCGCCTCGAGCTGCCGTGGCTCAGCGGTGCCGTGGTCCGGCGCGCCGAGCGACACGGGCTGGCGGTTCCCGCACATCGCGCCATCTACGCAGGGCTCGTGCTTCACGCCGGATAACTTGCGGTCCTCTCGAAGTCCGTGCGATGCACGATGAGTGGCCGAGGAAGGAAAGCTGAACCGCTGGCGCCTGTTCGCCGAGCTGACCTCCGAGGACGCCGACGTGGTCCTGAAGGCTTGCGAAGAGCGGAACCTCGTCGGGGGCGAGGAGCTCTTTCGCGAGAACGATCCGGGGGACTCGCTGTTCATCGTCCAGAGCGGGCGAGTCGACATCTTCAAGAACATCCGCGGCGACGTCGATCGCTCGCTGGCTTCGTTCGGACCCGGCGACGTGATCGGCGAGATGAGCTTCATCGACGGGGCCAGGCGGAGCGCCACCGCGCGCACCACCGAGAAGAGCGAGTTCCTGGTGCTCTCGCGGCAGAGCTTCGCGAAGGTGCAGCGCGACCGGCCCGACATCGCCGCGGCGTTCTTCCGGAACATGGCCGGGATCGTCGCTTCCCGGCTGCGCACCACCAACGAGCTCTACCGCGAGGCGGTCGCGTTCAGCATCGAGGCGACCGGCGCGCACACGCTCAATCTGAAAGCGCTGGCCGACGAGCTGAGGCCGGTGACGCTGCACCTTGGGGGCGGGCAATCGATCGCCGGGCGGATCCTGCAGATGGATCACCACGCCGCCGGCTACACCGTGGTCCTGAAGCTGAGCAACGACCAGCTCACGATCATTCCGTACCACGCCATCCAGCGCATCGATCTCGCCTGAAAGACCACCGGGCTGGCAGGCCATGAAAGCCTCGAAGGCTTACCTTCCGTGCTGGAGGTGTCCAAGCATGCTCTGGTTCCTCGGCGCGCTGCTGATCGTCGTCTGGGTGATCGGTGTCGCCTTCAAGGTCACGACCGGTCTCATCCATGTCGCCCTGATCGCAGGGCTCATCCTCTTCATCCTCGGCTTCTTCCGCGGACGCCGCACGACCGCTACCCCCTAGCGAGGGTGAAGCGGCAGCCGGCTTTTGCGGCGTCGATCGCTGCTCGATCGTCGGGCCGCGGCTCCAGCCACTTCACCATCTCGTCGGTCTCCCAGACATACGGCTCGCCGTTCAAGCGGATGCGACCCTCGGCGACGGCCCGCGTCGCTTCGGCCAGGGACACCTCCTTCAACAGATCGACCAGCGCCTCGAAGCGCCCTTGCCGGGCCGGATCGACGAAGCGCAGGAACTCGCGCCCTCGAAACGCGAGGTGATACGCGGCCGGACGGAAGGCGAGCCCCTCCAGACCGAGCCGCGCGGCCATCCTGGAGATCAGCTCCAGCACTTCGCGCGAGAGGCCCAGGCCAGGAACCTCCTGACCCGGAAGCTGTGGGCGCTCCGCCGAGAATCGTGCGCGCGGATTGCGCAGTGCGATCCAGTGCACGTACAGCATGCGCGCACCTGCGATCTCGCGACGTTCGAAGACGGCCTCGATCAAGGCCTGTCCGCTGGGAACGTCGATGAGCCTCGCGCTCTGACCCACGCCTTCGTCGTGCACCTCGACGCGGAACGGACCGTAACCCATCCGGCGCAGAGCGCCGAGGATGCCGTAACGGTGGAGCGCGTGCTCCAGGCCCTCCGCGGTGTAGAACCCGAGGAGCAGGCGGCGCCTGGGCGTGGCGATGCCGAGGTCCTCCGCAATGTCGTCCATCCCGGCCGCCGGCTCCCCCAGATCCTCCGGAGCGAGGCTGCGCGCAATCGCCGAGAACCGCGCGACCAGCGGATCGTAGTCGCGGGGAATGGGCGCGCGACTGCGGATTCCGAGCGCAAGGCCGGTGCCGGCGAGGACCCGCCAGGCATCGGGCGAGTAACCGCCTCCGGGAAGCCAGACGGAGGGAATGCGGGAGAGCGCATCGGCGACGCGGAGATCGCGCTCGCGGCATCCATCGAGCGAAAGACCGAGCCGCCCGATGGGGTCTCCCGCAAGCACGTCACCGCCGGCGAGCACGAAGGCCAACTCGGCCTCGGGCAGGCGTTGGAGCAGCGCCTCCAGCGCCGAAAGATAAGCGGCGTCGCCGGTGCGCTCGGGTAGAACCGTCTCGTCGGCGCCCTCGACGCGGCCCCAGTCGGATCCGGAGATCGATCCGAGGAAGGCTGCCGGATCCCGCGCCAAACACGCCGCAATCCCGTCCGGTGGATGAGCGTCGAGATCGAGGACGAGCACGCGGCCGCGAAATCCGTCGGCGCGCACCGCGGCGATGGCCACTGCCACGTCGTTGACGGGGCAGAAACCTCCCGCGACGTCCGGCGCGGCGTGGTGGAATCCGCCCAGGAGATTGAGGGCGCGCCGTCCCACCCTGCGCGGATTCGGTTGGAAGACCATTTCCCGCGCGGCGTCGATGACCGCCCCGCAGACGAGGCGCACCGTGTTCATCATCTCGTCGACGGGCACGTCGCTGGGATCGATCCCGAAGATCTGCGCCAGGGTCTCCGCCCGCCCCAGCGAATCGAGCAGCTCCGGAGTATGCACCCGCGCCAGCTCGTCGTAGCCGGCGCGCCGCGGGAGGCGAAGATTGCTCCGCCGGAGGGCCCGCCGCTCGAGCAGGAACCAGAGGGCGAAGTCCGCGCGCCGCGCCTGGAAGCCGGTACGTGCCTCGAGCGCGCTGAGCGGCCACCGATACTCGGGGGCGTACCAGACGGCGAGGTCGCGGCCGTAGAGCCAGCGGCGCACACGGTTTTCCATGCTCGCCAGCATCCGGCGGGCATACTATGCGGCGCCGATGCAGCGGGCCATCCTGCACGTCGACATGGACGCGTTCTACGCGTCGGTCGAGCAGCGCGACGACCCGCGGCTGCGTGGCAAGCCCGTGGCGGTCGGAGGCGCCTCCCGCCGCGGCGTGGTCTGCGCGGCAAGCTATGAAGCGCGTCCCTTCGGCGTGCGCTCGGCGATGCCGATGGCGCGGGCGCTGCGCCTCTGCCCGCAGCTGATCGTCGTTCCGCCGGACTTCTCCAAATACTCGACCGTCAGCGACCAGGTCTTCGAGGTGTTCCACTCCTTCACGCCGGAGGTGGAAGGGCTGTCGCTGGACGAGGCGTTCCTCGACGTGACCCGGTCGCAGGCGCTGCTCGGATTGCCGCGGCAGCAGGCAGAGGCGATCAAGTCGCGCATCCGCGAGCGCACCAGCCTCACGGCCAGCGTCGGAATCGCCGAGGTGAAGTTCGCGGCCAAGATCGCTTCCGACCTCTGCAAGCCGGACGGCCTGTTGGAGGTTCCCGTCGGGCAGGTTCGGGAGTTTCTCGCGCCCCTTCCCGCCTCCCGCCTGTGGGGAGTCGGGCCGCGCACGGACGAGCAGCTGCAGCGGATGGGGCTGCGCAGGATCGGCGACGTGGCCGCCGCCGACGCGGCATACCTGGAGGCGCAGCTCGGCTCGATGGGCCCCTGGCTGCACGATCTCGCCAACGGCATCGATGCGCGCGCGGTGGAGCCGGACGCCGAGGCGAAGAGCATCGGCGCCGAGGAGACGTTCGACGACGATCTCGAGGGCGACGACCTGCTTCCCTTCATCCACGAGCAGGCGCTGCGGGTGGGTGCCCGGCTGCGCAGGGCCGGAATCCGCGCCCGGTCGGTGCACCTCAAGATCAAGTACGCCGACTTCCACGTGGTGACGCGCCAGGAGACGCTGGCCCTTCCGACCGACGATTCCGCGGAAATCTTCCGCGTGGCCGTGCACCTCCTCGGTAAGGTGGATGCGCACCCGGTGCGCCTCACCGGCGTCCACGCCGCAGACTTGAGCACAGCCGCGCCGCAGCTCGGTCTCTTCGACGCCGATCGGAAGAAGCGCGAACGGCTCAACCGTTCCCTCGATGCCATCGAGGAAAAATTCGGCGCCGGCGCGATCGTCCCGGCCGATCTCCTCCCCACGCGAAAGAAGTAGGCGCGGGTAGGTGGACAGGGATGTTGCGCCCCCTGCGATCCGCGGCACACAATCCTGGCATGGAACGGAATGTTCGCCCGCATCGCGGATTCACGATGGTCGAGCTGATGATCGTCGTCGGGCTCATCGGCATCCTCTCGAGCATCGCCATTCCGGGATACCAGCGGATTACGGCCCGCGGCCATCGCTCCGAAGTGCCTACGGTGATGAGCAAGTTCCGTCTCTACTTCAAGACGACGCACGACAACCAGGGCACGTTCTCGACTCCGCAGACCCTCGCTCCGGGCACTACCAGCGCGGTGAACCCCTCGGCGGCGGTACTGCCCGGTCAGCCTTCGGCCTGGGTAACGAATGCGGCGGGCTGGGTCGACCTGCCCTTCCCGCCGGAGGGCCCGATCCGCCTGCGCTATTGGTACACGATCGGTTCCGCGACCGACGACGGCAGGGTGCACGATGTGACGATGCAGGCCTGCGGCTCGTTCCCCGGCTTCGGCCCGGACACGATCCCCTGCATCGGGGGAATGTCCGGCAACTACCTCTATACCGAGCTGCTACACGGCAACGGCACGTACGAAGTGGTCGAGCTGCCCGACTTCTGATTGATCACTGCGGTGCCGCGGGCATTCCCGAGGTCTTGCCGGTTGCGACGTCCAGGATTCCTGCAGCCGTCCCGTTCTGCATCCTGAGGATGCCTTTCTTCACCTGGTGCTGGCGAAGGACCTGTATGAGCCTCGGCATGTTCGCCTGGCGTGTTGCAAGCCATTGCTGCGTGACCGTGACCAGCGCTGCCTCGCCCTTGAGGTCGATGCGCTGCACGCCGGGGCCCGCGGAGTCGGCGGCGAGAGTGACCTGGTGCGGCGTGCCGAAGTAGAACCCGTACGCGACGGCCACGATGCTGGAAACGAGCAGGAGGACGGCGAAGAACGGCTTCGCCCGGCCGCGCTTCTCCTCCAGGCCACGGAAATCGCGCAACTCGGTCTTGATCGCGGGCTGCGCCTGCTGGGCCGCAGGCGGCCTCGGCCGGGGCTGCTGACCCGGCAACACGACCTCGGGATCCAGCGCGCCAGTTCCAAGCCGCGGCGCCGCTCCGACGCCACGCAGGCGGTCGGCGGTCTCCTTCAAGTTGAGCAGGTCGCGGCTGAGCGCTGCGCTGGCCGCGGTGACGATCTGAAGGTTTTCGACCTCGCCCTTGCCGATGGCGGCGTTCGCTTCCTTCTGCAGCCGCGCGGCAGCCTCGTCGACGAGCTTGGTGAGCGCCGCGAGAGCCTCGCCGTCGACGTTGGGAGCAACGTTCGCGGAGGCCAGCCGCGTGCCCTCGGCGGTCGCCACCTCCAAAGCCATCCTCACCGCCAGCGTTTCGACGAAATGCGATTCCGGTCCCGCATTCTCGATCGACACCCTCTCGCCCACGCTGAGCAAGGCGGCGATCTTCCGCGCGGACGCCACCACATTGCGCGGAATCGCGGGACCGACGTCCCCGCCCTTGAGAAGATCCATCGCCGCCTCCTTGCAGACGGCGACTGCGGCCGGGACGGGCCAGCGAGGGCCCTTCAGCGCAGGCGGTTGCGGCGCGGGCCGTTGCGGCACGGTCGGACCGGGAGCTGCGCCGTCGCCCTCGAAAAGCCCGGACAAGGCGCCCGCGCCGTTCTTGGGTTTCGGTACAGGGGCCGGCCCAGCAGACGGAAGTGACGACGGCACCACGCGTGGCGCCGCGGGGACCGACCCAACTGCGACATCCGCGCCGGCCGATGCTGAACGTGTCTGGGGACCCGCCGGTTTCCGATCGCTGAATCCCGGGGGCCGCCCCGCCACCGGCGCCGCGCGTCCGGACGCCGCCGGCGGCGTCGGATGGGGCGGGGAGGAACGGACGGGTGCCGCGGGCTGCGCGGCCACCGGCTGCCTCGCGCTGGACCTGATCCATTCGTGGATGCGCCCTTCTTCGTCGGGTGCGAGTCCGGCGAAGCGGATCTGCGCCGTCGGCCCCCGGCGGACGACGACGCCCCAGATCTGGAAGGAATCCCAGGAAAGGCGGACCGTATCGCCGCTCTTGAACGGGAGCTGCCCCGCGGCTTCGACGCCAATGGGCGACACTTTGGCGTTGTCGATGCGGGAGGAGGAGCTGCGCGTCGCGACGGCCACTGCCGCCGTTGCACCTGGCTCCGCTGGAAACGCCAGGAAGACGGCCGCGGCGAGGCGCGCGACGAACTGGTCCTTCGGGATCGGCATGAACAGCAGGTCGCTGGCGCCGGCGCGAAAGCATTCATCGCGTTGCGCGGCCTGCTCGCGCTGCAGGACCGCAATGACGCGGGCCCCGCGGTCGCGGACCTTGGGCGCGAGGACCTGCAGCGCCGCCGGGAGCGGCGCACCCGGACCGCCGTAGAAGACGGCGATGGCATCGGCGTTGGCCGCAGCAGCCTGCGCCGCTGCGGCGTCCGCCAGGGAAACCGCCACGACCT
The DNA here is from genome assembly GCA_005879535.1 of Deltaproteobacteria bacterium. Lineage (NCBI taxonomy): Bacteria > Pseudomonadati > Myxococcota > Myxococcia > Deltaproteobacteria bacterium. The sequence goes on from VBKI01000072.1 coordinate 34,883, forward strand.
CGAACTTGCCAGCCTCGCGAAGCCCGCCGGCGAGCGCAGGAAGCATCTTCGGATCGGCGACGACGAGCAGGCGCGCGGTCACGTTTCTCCTCTCGTAAACCCTACCCTACCGTTGGTCGGATGAGAATTTTCATTCGCTGCGGCAACTCGAAGCGGGCGGCGGTACAACACCGCCGATGCCGATTCGGACCCGCCGCTGGAACGACCGCAAGCTGCCGGGCGACAGCCTGCGTCTCTTGGTGTGCCGGTATCGTCCGCGGGGGGTGCGGAAGGCGGAGGAGACGTGGGACGAGTGGGATCCGGATCTCGGGCCGAGCCGCGCGCTACATGCCGACGCTTACGGGAAGAACGGGCCTCCGATCTCCTGGGAGGAGTATCGGGAACGCTTTCTCGGCGAGATCGCGGGACAGCGCGGGCGCATCGAGGAGCTGGCAGCGCGGGTGCGCGCCGGTGAGACGATCACCCTGCTCTGCTCCAATTCCTGCGTGAACGACGAAACGTGCCACCGGTCCCTCCTCCGCGAGTTGATCGAGAACGCTGTCGGTCGCTGAACAGGCTTTGATGGTTTTCGCGAGCGAGGCGGGCTCGCGTGTTACGGAGGATCATGTCGCGAAGGACGCTGTGGTTCTTCCAGCGCACGGCGCCCGGCGAGATCCGCCGGATCCCGAACCCTTCGATGCAGCGGTTCCTGGTGGGCGAGCGCGCGCTCCGGCATGACGGCGACGGATTCGTGCGCTGCATCGGCATGTCGCTGGAGCTTCACGACCGCAAACCCGCGCACGTGGCGCGGGTGTGGTTCTCGAAAATCCGCGTCAACGACGAAGGCCGCGTCGATCCGCATCACCGGCACGAGACCGCGAAGCTCGCCCGTACGGAGACCCAGCACGTCCATTCGGGATCTTCGGTCGTGGCCGCCGGTCACCGCTTTGCGAGCCGGCGCCTCTCGCACCTGGCCGAATGGCACCCCGAGGAGCGCGATCTGGCCGCGCTCCGCGCGGTCGTGAATACGAAGGCCGGAAAGCAAATGCTGTAGGCGCTCCCGCACCGAAGGTGTGGGTGTGCGCCTATGTTTTGGAGTGCCCGTGCCTATGGCCTGGATGATCTACGGCGCGAACGGCTACACGGGACAACTGATCGCCGAGCTTGCCAACGCCCGCGGCGAAAAGCCCATCCTCGCCGGTCGCAACGCCGCGAAGGTCCGCGCGCTCGCCGAAAAACTCGGATTGCCCTGGCGGGCGTTCGCGCTCGATCGTCCCGACCTGCGCGACGTCCAGCTCGTCCTCCACTGCGCCGGACCGTTCTCCGCGACCAGCCGCCCGATGGTGGACGCCTGCCTCGCTGCGCGCGCGCATTATCTCGACATCACCGGCGAGGTCGAGGTCTTCGAATCGGTCTTCGCTCGGGACGCGGAAGCACGGGAGCGCGACGTCGTGCTGTTGCCCGGGACCGGGTTCGACGTGGTCCCGAGCGACTGTCTCGCTGCCTCCCTCAAGCAGCGCCTGCCCTCGGCGACGACGCTCGAGCTCGCCTTCGCCTCGCTGGGACGCGCCAGCCCGGGCACGCTGAAGACGTCGATCGAGGCGGTCCCGCGGGGCGGCCTGGTTCGTCGCGGCGGCAAGCTCGTGCGCGTCGCTCCGGCGTTCGAGGTGCGCGAGATCCCCTTCGCCGACAAGCGGCGCACGGCCATGTCGATCCCCTGGGGCGACCTGGCCACTGCATGGCGAAGCACGAAGATCCCCGACATCACCGTCTTCGTCGCCGCGAAGCCGTCGGCGATCCGCGCCGCCCGCCTGACGCGGTTCACCGCTCCGCTCCTCGGCCTTGCTCCAGTGCAGCTCTTTCTCAAGTCGCGCATCGAGCGGAACGTGAAGGGTCCCGGTGCGGAAGAACGCGCACGGGGAGGCGCGCAGTTCTGGGGATCCGCCAGCGACGGGTCCCGTTCGGTCGAGATGACGATGTCGATCCCCGAGGGGTACACCTTCACCGCGACGGCGGCGCTGGAGTGCGCGAAACGCGTCCTCGGTTCCGGCATCCATCCGGGAGCGTGGACGCCTTCACTGGCATTCGGGGCCGGTTTCGCAGCTTTCTTGCCGGGTGTGCGAGTCGGCGTTCGCTGACGCGCAGGCTTGCGACGTCGGTGGCCTTGTGCGCGAGTACGCGCCGTGCGTGATCCGACTTTCGACGCGGTGGGGCGAGCTAGCGCCGCCGGCGCGCGCATCCTCTCCGTGGCGCAGGCGTTGCCGCCGCACTTCGTCGATCAGGAGACGCTGCTGGCCGCCTTCCGCACGCTGTGGGGCGAGAAGCACTTCAACGTCGACCGCCTCGAACAGCTGCACCGCGCCGTCCGGGTGGGGGGTAGGCACCTGGCATTGCCCCTCGAGGAGTATCGCCGCCTCGAGAGCTTCACCGCGCGCAACGCGGCATGGACACGCGTAGCAGTCGACGTGGGGGCTGACGCGATCCGGAGCGCGCTCCTCGCCGCCGACGTCGCGCCCGCCCAGGTCGACCATCTCTACTTCGTCACCGTGACCGGTATCGCGACCCCCTCCATCGATGCGCGCCTGGTGGAGCGGCTCGGCTTGCGGGCAGACCTGAAACGGATCCCCATCTTCGGCCTCGGCTGCGTCGCCGGCGCCGCGGGGCTGGCGCGCGTTGCGGACGTGCTCCGGGGCGCCCGCAACGAGGTTGCCGTGCTCCTCGCGGTGGAGCTGTGCTCGCTCACGCTGCAGCGCGACGACCTCTCGATCCAGAACATCGTCGCCAGCGGCCTCTTCGGCGATGGTGCTGCCGCGGCGGTCGTCGACGGGGGCGCTCGCAACCAGGGGCCGCGCGTCGCCGCCACCCGCTCGGTCTTCTATCCGGGCACCGAGCGGGTGATGGGCTGGGACGTTGTGGACTCCGGATTCAAGGTGGTGCTCTCGCCCGGCGTCCCGCAGCTGGTCCGGGAGAAGCTGCGCTCCGACGTCGACGGCTTCCTCGGGGCGCAAGGCCTGCGGCGCTCTGACATTGCTCATTTCATCTGCCACACCGGCGGTCCCAGGGTGCTGGAGGCGGTCGAGGACGCGCTGGAGCTTTCCCGCCCTGCCATGCAGCGGAGCTGGGACTCCCTGCAGAGCGTCGGGAACCTCTCCTCGGCTTCCGTTCTCTTCGTGCTCTCCGATCTGCTCGGCTCGGGCGAGGCGCGCCCTGGCGACCGCGGGCTTCTCCTCGCCATGGGCCCCGGCTTCTGCTCGGAGATGGTGCTGCTCGAATGGTGACGGCTTACCTCGTCTTCCTGGCGCTGTTCGGTGCAGAGCGCGTCGCGGAGCTCGTGCTTTCGCGCCGCAATGCGCGCATTGCTCTCTCGCGCTCGGGCGTCGAGAGCGGCGCCGCGCATTTCCGCTGGATGGCCGCGGTGCACGCGCTGTTCCTTCCTGCCTGCGCGGCGGAAGTGCTGCTGCTCCGCCGGCCGTTTCCCGGTGCCCTGGGCTGGGCCTGCGCCGCCGCGGCGGTCTGCGCGCAGATCCTTCGCTGGTGGGCGATCCGCAGCCTGGGCTGGCGCTGGAACGTGCGCGTGATCGTCGTCCCCGGCGAACCTCCCGTGCGCAGAGGCCCTTACCGGTTCCTGCGCCACCCGAACTACCTGGCCGTCGCCGTCGAGATGCTCTGCGTCCCGCTTGCCCACGGCGCCTTCCTCTGCGCCCTCGCGTTCTCGCTCGTCAACCTGGCGCTGTTGCGCGTGCGGGTGCGCATCGAGGAGCAAGCGCTCGGGCCTTCGTGGGAGCGCGAGTTCTCGGGCGTGCCGAGGTTCGTTCCGCATGGATGAGGTGCTGGGCGAGATCGCCCGCGTGCTGCGCGAGGAGCTCGGCCTTTCGCGGGAGCCGAGACCGTCCGACGATCTCGTCGTCGATCTGCAGCTCGACTCTGTCGGCCTGCTCACGCTGGTGGTCGGTCTCGAGGACCGGTTCCGGGTCGCGCTCAAGGAAGAGGACGCCGCCGCGGTCCGCACCGTCGCCGATCTGGCGGCGCTGGTGCTCCGGCGGCGGGAGGAGGCCCGCGCGTGCTGAGCGGCGGTCCCGCGGCTCCGGTGCGGCATGGCACGGTACACGCCGCGCTCGAGTCAGCGGCGCGCTCGCGCTGGGGCCTTTCGTTCCTCGATGCCCAGGAGCGCGAAACCCGGCTGTCGTTCGCGGAAATGTACGAGCGTGCGCGGCGCGCGGCGGGAGCGCTGCGCGACCTGGGCATCGAACGTGGCGACCGCGTCGCCATCGTCCTTCCCACCGGCCCTGAATTCATGGACGCGTTCTTCGGCTCGGTGCTGGCGGGCGCGGTGCCCGTGCCGCTCTATCCTCCCGTTCGCCTCGGGCGCATGGACGAGTTCCACCGGCGCACCGCGCGCATGCTGCGGATCTGCGGCGCGCGCCTAGTGCTCAGCGACGCGCGCATTTCGCGGCTGCTCGGCGTCTCCGTCGCAGAGGCGCGTCCCGCGCTGGGGCTTCGCCGGCTGGGCTCCGGTGCGCCGTTCACCGCCGATGCCGATCCGGCCGACCTGCTCCTGATCCAGTTCTCCAGTGGGACGACCGTGGATCCGAAGCCGGTTGCGCTGACGCACCAGAACGTGCTCGCCAACGTGGCGGCCATCGAGACCATCGTCCCGGCGGACGATGCGCAAGCCGGCGTCTCATGGTTGCCGCTCTACCACGACATGGGGCTCATCGGCTGTCTGCTGCTCGCGCTGTATCGGCCGGGACCGTTGACGTTGATTCCGCCGGAGGCGTTCCTCGCGCGCCCCGCAATCTGGCTGCGCGCCATTTCGCGCAAGCGAGCGACGATCTCCGTGGCCCCGAATTTCGCCTACGGCCTCTGCGTGCGCCGGATCCGCGATGCGGAGCTGGAGGGCGTCGATCTGTCTTCCTGGCGCTTTGCCCTGAACGGCGCCGAACCGGTTGCGCCGGCGGTGCTGCGCCGCTTTTCGGACCGCTTCCGACCTCACGGTTTCGACTCGCGCGCCCTGATGCCCGTCTACGGACTCTCGGAAGCGTCGCTGGCGGTCACGTTCACGCCGGCGGGGAGAGGTCCACGCGCGGTTGCAGCGGGCGCGCGCGAGGTCGCGTCCGTAGGAGCGCCGCTCCCGGGCGTGGACGTCGACGTGCGAGAGGGGCGCATCTTCGTTCGCGGACCCTCGGTGATGCGCGAGTACTTCGGAAATCGCACGGCGACGGAGATGGCGCTGCGCGAAGGATGGCTCGATACCGGCGACCTCGGCTTCATCGACGGCGAAGAGCTGTTCGTCTCCGGGCGGGACAAGGAGATCGTCATCCTCCGTGGCGCGAACCATGCGCCGCAGGAGTTCGAGGAAGCGCTGGACGCGGTTGCGGGAGTGCGCCCCGGCTGCGCTGCCGCCGTCGGTATCCCGACGGCCGAAGGAGAGGTGCTGGCGTTGCTCGTGGAGGCGGACGGCACCGCCGATCCCGAGCAGATCCGTTCCCGCGTGACCGAGCGGACAGGGATCAGGCCGGAGCAGGTCCATCTTCTGCCGCCCGGGACCTTGCCGCGCACCTCGAGCGGCAAGCTGCGCCGCCGCGAAGCGCTCCGACAGCTCCAGTCCGGCGAGCTGCGGCCGCCCGACCCGGTCACCGTCCTTCATGTCGCCCGCGAAGCGGCACGCTCGCTCCTGGCGAGGATCCGCCGCTGATGCACGACGTGGTGATCGCCGGCGGAGGCCCGGCGGGGCTCGCCGCGGCGATCCAGTCGGCCCGCCGCGGATTTCGCACCCTCGTGCTCGAGCGGAGTGAAGGAATCCCCGACAAGGCCTGCGGCGAGGGTTTGATGCCCCGCGGGGCGGGGGAGCTGGACCGGCTCGGCGTGCGAGTGCCCGACGATCGATGCGCGCCGTTCCGCGGCATCCGGTACTTGCAGGAGGACGGCACGATCCTCGAGGCGCGCTTCCGCGGGCGCCCGGGGGTGGGGATCCGCCGCACGGCCCTGGTGGAAGCATTGCGCAAAGCTGCCGACGCCGCCGGAGCGGAGGTGTGGCGGCGCTCCGTCGTCTCCGCACGTGCCCGCGGCGACGTCGTCGACGTCGAAACCGACGCCGGACACATCGAAGCCCGCCTCGTGATCGCCGCCGACGGCCTTCACTCACCGCTGCGCCGCGCCGCGGGCCTCGAGGGTGTTTGCGGATCCGGCTCCATGCGCTTCGGCGTGCGGCGGCATTTCGCGCTCGCTCCCTGGACAGACCTGGTCGAAGTCCATTGGGCGCCGGGTATCGAGGCGTATGTGACCCCGGTGGGCCCCCGGACGGTCAACGTCGCGCTGCTGCGCGACCGCGACGCCCCGGGCGAGTTCGCCGATCTGCTGGCTTCCTTTCCTCGGCTCAGCGCCCGGCTCGAGGGTGCACCGTTCGAGTCCGCGGTGCGGGGCGCCGGACCTCTGCTGCAGCGTGCGCGGGCGAGGTGGGCGGCGCGCCTGGCGCTGGTTGGAGACGCGGGGGGATACGTCGACGCGATCACGGGCCAGGGGCTGTCGCTGGCCTTCGCGGCGTCCGCTGTCCTGATGGAGACGCTTCCCGACGATCTGTCCGCCGACCTTTCGCCCTTTCTGCGGCGCTACGACGAACGGCTGCGGGTCCGTTGGCTGGCTTACTCGCTTCCGGCAGCGGCGCTCGTCGCACTCTCGCGACGTCCAGGGCTGCGGCGCTCGGCGCTCCGGGCGCTCCGTGCGGTTCCCGGCGGTTTTTCCACCTTGGTCCGCGCGGTGGCGATGAGCTGAGCGTCGCGTCGAATGGTGAACCGAAATGCCCGCGGATATGCGAGTGTTCGGCGGTCATGGAGAACAAGCGCGCGCTATGGATTCCGATCGCCGTGCTCGCGGTGGCCGTCGCGGCGGTCGCCGTATGGTTCTTGCGGAGGAAGCCGGAGGCTCCCGTCCCGGTTGCTCAGGCGCCTTCCGCGGTGCAAAAGCCAGCCGACGCCCCGCTTCCGCCGCCGGAGAAGAGCGACGTCCAGGTGCGCAAGGACCTGGGCGCGCTCTCGTCGCGGCCGGAGTGGGCCCAGTGGCTCGGCGTCTCCGATCTGCTCGACCGCTTCGTCGTGATCGTCGACAACGTGGCCGAGGACGTGAACCCGCGCAAGCAGCTCGACTTCGTGAAGGTGACGCCGCTCCAGTCCGAGAAGCTGGATACGTCGCGGTACGACCGGATCGCGGACGTGCTCGCTTCCATCGACGCCAAAGGCGCTGCGCAGGTGGTGCGGGATCTCCACCCGCTGCTCGAGAGCGCGTACCACAAGCTCGGGTATCCGGACCGCAGCTTCGATCAGGTAGCGACGAAGGCGCTGAAGCGCATCATCGACACGCCGGTGTTCGACAAGCCGCCGCGGCTGGTGCCGAAGGGAGCGAACTTTGCGTACGCCGACGACAAGCTGGAAGCGCTGGGGCCGGTGGAGAAGCTCCTGCTGAGGATGGGATCGCGGAATACGCGGCTCATCCAGGGGAAGGCGCGCGAGCTCGCCGCCGCCCTCGACCTCCGCGTCGCCAGTCAGAAGGTCCGGTAGCCTCAGAAGGCCTGCCGGATGGCGAGGGCTGCTCCCTGGTCGAACGTCTTCTTCGTCGACCACCCAACGCCGAACCAGGCGTCGAGCTGGAACTCGTCGATGATCAAGGCGTGGATGCCCAGACCGACCGCGTTCGCGCCCGTGAGCTTGTCCTTGTTGGTGACGCGGTCGATCGCGCCGTAGCCCACGGCGTTGTGGAAGATGCCGAGCTTGAACACGTCGCGCAGCAACGAGTACCGGAACTCGAGCTGCAGCCCGCCGTACCGGCGCGCGTATTCGTTCCCGAATGGGCCGCGCAGAACGTCGCCGCCGATCGACGCTTCCTCGGGAAAGAGGACGAATCCGGTGCGCGACATGCCGTGCACCTCGACCCATAGCTCGTTCCAGCCGAAGGGAAACATCTTCTGGTACCAGCCTCCGACGTGGAGCGCGCTCTCCTCTCCCGTATGCGGCGGCCCGTACACGCGCGCATCGATGCCAAACCGGTGGTGACGGTCGCGGCGGATGTTGTCCGGGTCGAACGTCAGCTCCAGCGCCGCCTCCGCGTACTGCCGCGTGTGCGCGATGTCATACGATGACGTGAACATCGAGCCGCTCACCGGCTCGACGGAGAAGAGGAGCCGACGCTGTACGCCCCCGCCCAGCGAAGTGCGGACGTACGCGACGGGCGCGAACACCAGGTGGACACCCGCCTCCAGGGTCGTGAACAGGAAGCTCTCGAGGCGAAGATCGGGACGCTGCCGGTCCGTCAGCTCCGCGCGCGCCCGCACCGCGGGCCGCAGCACGCCGGTGATCGAAGGCGCCTCGTAGCGGAAGTCGCCGGTCGCCCGCGTGAAGGTGAACGTCGAACCTGGCTCGGCGAGCTTCTGGCGCAAGGCGCCGGCGACCCGCCCGCCCACCTCCCAGCGATCGTCCGGGAGCAGCAGGCGGCCGGAATGCCAGGTGGCGCCGATGGCGCCTCCTTCCACTGAGTCGATCTCCAGCTCCGGAGAAAGCCCAGCCCGGAATTTGCCCGGCTGGACCAGGATGTGCAGCTCGTACGGGCGACCGGGGCGGACCAGGCCGAAGGACATCCTCTCGATGGGATCGATCTCGTCGAGCTGCACCCGTGGCGCGCTCACGCTGGGGACGGGGACGATCTCGTACGCGAACTCGCCGAGGCCGAGGCGTTTGGCCATCGCGCGGAGCTGTCGCTCCAGGTCGGGCTGGTTGAAGACGTCGTGCTCGATGTTCAGGTCGAGCCGGAGCCGCAGCGTCTCGAATGCGCCTCCCCCGAGGAAGATCACCTTGTCGAGCCGTCCCTCGTCGATGTCGACGACGATCTGTTCTCCCTGCGGACGAGCGCGCACGGTGGCAAGCGCGTATCCAGCCCTGTGCAGGAAGCCGGCGAGCTTAGTCGCCACCAGGCGCGCGTTCGACGGCGTTGCCGTCATGTTGGCCGGCAGATCGAGCGCGCTGCGGTAGACGTCCTCGAGCAGCGCCACGTTGCCGTGGAACACCAGCAGCGGCGCGAGCAGCAGGGCGGCGAACATTCAGCGGCGGTCCGAAAGGCGGACGACGAAGCGCAGGCCGAACCACGTCTCGTCGATGGCGCAGACCCTGTTGTCGACCAGTCCCAGCGAAAGACCGTAACGGCGCACGGCGCCCGGGCTGCAAGCGAATCCCTCCGGCGCGTCCGCGAGGAGCACACGCGAGCCGTCCTTGATCCCGAGCTTCTGCGGAAGCGGCGTTCCGGAATAACCGGCCACGACGGAGTGGTACCACAGCCCCGGCGGTGAACGCTGCGCCTACCGGCGTCGCGAGCGAGACCGGGAACGGCCGCGGCTGCTGCTGCGGCGGCGCGACCGGCTGCTTCCCTTGGTCTCGCCCTTGCGGCGGCGGGTCTTGTTCACGGTGGCGGCGGCGATCCGCTTCGCGGTGCCGGTGCTGCGGCCGCGACCCTTCGCGGACCTCTTGATCTTCTCGTACTGCCTCTCGCGCTTGTTGCTCCAGGATTTCGGCATTCGCTTTCCTCCGGCGCCAAAAGCGGACGCAGTGCCCCCGCTCGCGCGCAAGCTATGCACTCGATTCCTCGGGAGAAAGGGGGAGGAGCAGGAGAAGCAGCGGCAGCAGCTCCACCGCGGCTGCGTAAGTGTAGAGCGGGGCGGCGCTGTGGAAACGATCGTAGCCTGCGCCCGAGAGCGCGTATCCGGCGGCGTTGCCGGCGCCGAAGACGACGGCGGAGAAGACCGCTTGCCCCGTTGCGCGCAGGCGCGCCGGCACGATCCGTTGCATCGCCTCCACGGCGCAGCCCCAGAAGAGACCGAAGCTCAGCGCGTGCAGGAGCTGAAGCGCCACCAGTTCGGGGGCGCTCCGGGCATGCGCGACGAGCGCCCAGCGAACCGCGGTGCCGGCGAAAGCGACGCCAAAGAGGATGCGCAGCGACAGGCGGCGGAGAAGCGGCGGAAAGGCGAGCAGCGCGAACACCTCGGCGAGCACGCCGACCGCCAGTCCAGCGCCGGTCACGCTGGAGGACAGGCCGAGGTCCCGCACCAGCACCCCGAACAATAGATGATACGGAGCACACGCCGCCCAATGGATTGCGCATACCGCCAGCACGAACAGCAGCCGCGGATTGCGCAGCAGCACTGACGCGTCGCGCCAGCGGGGCCGGTCCGGATGCGCCTCGACCGGCGGAAGCGTCTGCGCGAGAAGGGCATATCCCCCGACGCAAGCGAGATATGCGAACGGCATCGCGCGATCGGCGGGCCGGTCGCCGCGCATCGCGAGCAGCAGGCCGAGGCCCTGCGCAGTCACCACGAACCCGATCGATCCCCACAGGCGAGTCCGCGCGTAGCTGTGGCCCTCGAGACGCCGCACCGCCTCGACGGTCGTGGAATCGAGAAGCGGAACGACCGCGCCAGAGAACATCGCGGAGAGCACCAGCACGACGCCCACCTGCGCCGGCGTGCGCGCGAACGGCAGTCCACAGATGGCGAACAGCATGCCGGCGGTGCACACCGAGAGCGCACGCGCCGGCGCGCCGAGCCGGTCGGCGATTCCACCCCAGATCAGCGCGGCCGGAGCCGCCACGGCTTGCTGCGCGAACGTGACCGCGCCGATCTGCTCGCCGGAGAACCCCAGCCCGCGCAGGTACGGTGCGAAGTAGGAAAGGAAGGTTCCGACGCCCGCGTAATGAAGGAAGTAGAGCCAGCGCAGCCGCCCGATCATCCCGGCGCGTCTTCCGGCTCCATCGTGCACAGCAGCGGGAACGCCGCCTTCTCCGCGAGCGCCAGGGTCTCTTGCACCTTGGTCTCGGCGATCTCGAAGGTATAGACGCCGGCCACCGCCATGCCGTGCGTGTGCGCGTGCAGCATGATTGCCGTAGCGTCGGCATCGGACTTGGCGAAGACCTCCCGCAGGACCAGGACCACGAACTCCATCGGCGTGTAGTCGTCGTTGTGCAGGAGCACCTTGTAGAGGCGCGGCCGGTCGAGCTTGGGCTTCGCCTTGGCCTTCGGCTCGGCGACGCCCACGTCGCCCTGCTGCTTGCGGGAGGGGCTCATGAGGCCGCCTTGAATATAGGCGACTCGCGCATCGAGCGCTCGACGCTGGCCGCGCGCGCCGGCGTCTCGCGCGCCAGGTGCTCGCGGACGGCGCGATCGAGCTTCGCGTCGGTGAAGCCGTGCGCCGAGTACGTCAGCGCGGGCAGGAACCCGCGCGGGAGCTTGTGCTCGCCTCCCGCGCCTCCTTCGAAGACTTGCAGATTGCGTGCGATGCAGTCGGCGATGGAGTGGTAGTAGCAGACGTTGAAGTGCAGGAAGGGGTGCTCCTCGAAGCAGCCCCAGTAGCGGCCATAAAGGCGCGTCGGCGAGGCGACGTTGAACGCCCCCGCGATGAGCTCGCCTCCGCGGAATGCCCCCACCACCTCGACGGCGTCGGGCATGCCCGCGAATGCCGCCAGATAGAATTTCTCGTTCAACCAGCGCCGCCCCCACATCAGCTTGTCAACCGTGCTGCGGTGGAGTGCGCCGCCTTTGCCCAGCGCGCGGGATCGCGCCGCAGCTCCTCGCCTCGAATGGTACGGATCGCGATGCCCTGCTCGGCGGGCGCCGCCATCTCGCGGCGCAGCATGTGCCGCCGCTTGGAATTGAAGCGCCCGAGAAAGTCGTCGATCGAGCGATACCCCTCGTTGCGCCAGTGGAATTGCCAGGAGACGCGGAGCGCCATGCCCGCCTGCTCCAGCTCGCGCGCGCCGACCTCGTCGGGGAACAGGACCTGCCAGGTCGGGTACGCTTCGGCAGCGCACAGTCTCCGCGCGGCATCGATGATGCGCGCCGTGCAGTCGGCGCGGTCCTCTCCGGCCGTCACGAGGATGCGCTCGCCGGTACACGGCGTGAACGGTACCGTGAGCGCCAGCTTCGGGTAGTACGCGATCCTTCCCCGGGACAGCGAGGCAGCGAGGTCCCAATCGCGGGAGAAATCGCCGTCGCTGTCGTCCTTCAACCAAGCCGGTGCAGCAGCAATCAGCCGGGATCCTCGCCAGAGAGTGAGATGCCGTGGATCCCAGCCGGCGCGGGCGGAGACGCTCGCGGACCGCTCCAGCGCGTGCAGCCATGCATGGCGCATGAACGGTGTTGAGCGGGGAGAGAGGAGACCGTCCCAATCCTCGGGACGGACTTCGTTTACCGCCGTCAAAACGCGTACATCGAACGCCCGCATGACGATCCTCCGTAGCGTGCGTCCGCTGCGGGCGCAATCGTGACGCGCTGCTGTAGGGGCGGATGCGAACCTTGCGCACTTGTCATCACCCTGTAGTCCAAAGTAGATCGCTCGTTGGACGATCGGCCGGGGGGCGCGCTCCTCCTGCACCGTCCAACCGGAGCACGGCCGTCCGACAGCGCGCTGGGGGACCACGAGGCCTGCGGCGTCCGGTTGAGGGGGAGTTCGATGATCGTCGCGGTCGTTCTGCTCGCCGCTTCCGCGGCTGCCGAGCCTCGTCCGCCCTCCGACTGGCGCGCCGATACCCTGCTCGCGGTCAATGAGGAGGCCTCAGCGACGGCCGCGGAACCCTCCGCCGAGGTCCTGCGTGTCGGCAAGATCACGCACACGCCGGTGGAGAAGTCGCCGCGCGGAGAGGCGGTGGTGATCCGCGCCCGTGTGCAGGATCCGTCGCGGCTCTTCCACCCGTTCGTGTTCGCGCGCAAGTCGGGGAACGCCCGCTACGAGGCGTTCACGATGCGAGACCGTGGAACGCGCCGTGGTTTCGAGGCGCGGCTCCCCTCGAGCATGTTGTCCGAAGGGTCGTTCGAGTACTTCATCGAGGCGCAGCACGACGAAGGGGCGCCCAGCCGCGTCGGCTCGCCGCGAAAGCCGATCGCTTGCGCCGCGTTCGACCCGCCGCCCGAGCCGATCAAGGTGACGGTGCGAACGCCGGAGCCGGGCGCCGCCGTCCGCATCGACGACAAGGACTCCGGAACTACTCCGCTCACTGTCCGCCTGTTGCCCGGACGCCACACCGTCTCCATCACCGGTCCCGACGGCCGCAGCGCGGAGCAGCAGATCGACGTGAAAGGCCGGAGGATGGATCTGGCGGTGGACCTGCCGCGCCAATCCGGCGGCCCCGCGACTCTCGCCGTACAGAGCGACCCGCCCGATGCCAACGTGCTCCTCGACGGCACGGTGGTTGGACGGACCCCGTATCACGGCGCTTTGCAGACCGGGGAGCACACCGTGACCGTCGAGATGGAAGGTCACCTGAGGCAGCAGCGGAAGGTCTTCGCGCGCGAGGGGCGCGACGCCACCGTGTCGTTCGCGCTCATGCCGCTTCCCAAGGCGCCCGCGCTGTCCGTCGAGTCGGATCCGGTAGGAGCGATCGTTCTCGTCGATGGCAAGGAGCGCGGCCGAACGCCGCTGATCGCAGCGATGCCGCCGGGGCATCACCAGCTCGTGCTGCAATACGAAGGCCGCCGCGAAGTGAGCACCGACTTCGAGATGCCGAAGGACGGCGACTTCTCCGTGCGCCTCGATCTGCCGTTCGCCGATCGCAGCGGCTCGCGACTGACGGTGAGCTCGATGCCGGCCGGCGCCAACGTCACCGTCGATGGCAGCGGGGTCGGGGTCACGCCCTGGTCCGCCGAGACGCGGCCCGGCGTTCACAAGGTGGCGGTGTCCGGCGCCGGATTCGTCAAGGAAGAGCGGACGGTGCAGGTCTATCCCAACCGCGACACCGATCTGGCGTTCGCGCTCCAGCGCGCCGGACCCGCCCGCCTCCACGTCGAGGCCCAGCCGGCGGCGATGGTGCGCGTCGACGGCAAGGAGGTCGGTCGATCGCCGCTGACCGCCGAGGTCCAACCGGGAGAGCACCAGCTGGAGGTCGCGGCCGACGGCTACAAGACGGTGGCGCAGCAGGTGACGGTGGACGCGGGCCAGGGACTCTCGGTCCGGATTCCCCTGCAGAGAGCGGTCTCGCAGGAGCCGCCCCTCATCGCGGTCTCTTCGGACCCGTCGGGCGCGCAGATCTTCCTCGATCAGAAGCTCGTCGGCGCGACCCCGCTGAAGATCCGGACCACGCCCGGGCCCCACGAGGTCCGGCTCTCGCTCGAGGGGTACGTGCCGCGCGTCACTCGCCCGGTGCTGCCCAACGACCGCGATTTCGAGCTCCGCGTCGCCGTCGTCCTGACCCCCGTCCGCGGCGGCGAGCAGCGGCAACGCGCCCCCACGGCCGACGAGCTCTTCGACGCACAGATCGCGGCGGCGCACGCCTGCTCCGTGCGCGGAGATCTCGAGTGCGCGCTTTCCGGTTATCGCGCCGCGTATCAGCAGCGCGCCAATCCGCGCCTGCTCTTCAACGTCGCGCAGATGAGGCGGAAGCTCGGCCGGTACGATGAAGCCGCTTCCACCTATCGCGAGTTCCTCACGCTCGCGGAAAAGCAGAAGGGAGCAAAGCTCCAGAAGGAGCTCGTCGCAGAGGCGCGGATCCAGCTCAAGGCCTGCGAGGGCAAGCTGGTGCCCGCGCTCGCGTCCGCCCCGTCGGCAGCCGCTGCGGCGCCGCCTCCGTTGTCGGAGGCGCCGAGCGCGGGTCAGGCGCCGGAAGACACAGTCCCGCCGCGGCTCAGCCACGATCCCGTCCGCAGCACGATGCGGGGACGTCCGTTGCAGTTGCTGGCGGACATTTCCGACGACCGCAGCGGCGTCGCATCCGCACAGGCCTGCTGGCGCAATGCGTATGGGCGCGACTTCGAATGCCACGCGCTTGGGAACGTCGGCGGCGATCGGTACGGCATCGAAGTTCCCGCGCGCGCCGTCACCGACGGCTTCGCCTACTACCTGGAAGCCTGGGACAACGCCGAGAACGGGCCGGCGCGCAGCGGAGCGCCCGAGCTGCCGCATGCCGTCGTCATCGACGATCCGGCTCCCGCGGCGGTCAGCGCCGGGATGGGAGTGGCGGTGGTCGAGCCGCGACCTGGACCGGTGGTAGAGGCGGCGTTCCAGAGCGGCGGACCCGCGGGTAATGCTTCCATGCTTCCGCCCGCGCTGACGGGTGCTGGAGCGCGAGTGGTCGCGCAGCCGCGGATTGCGACGCCCTGGACGGTGGCTGCAATCCTCGGGGGCGAGCGGAGCAGCGAGAAGTCGTACACGGATTCAGCCCTCCTCGGCCGCATCGGCATAGAGGCGACGCGCCGATTCGACGAGAACTGGTTCACGGCGGTCACCGCCGACTGGCGGTCGTCCCGCCAACAGTACGCGCCCTTCGATGGGCCGCCTGCTGCGCGGGTGACGGTCGACGAGAACCGGTTCGACTTCTCCGCTGCCGCAGGGTTCGACCTCGGCGCGCTGCTGGTGTCGAACGGCCGGCTGGAGCTGACGCCGCTCGGGGGCCTGCAGTTCCTGACTGCCAGGAACACGGGCTTTCCGTTCGATCTGCTTGGACCCAGCGCCGGGCTGCGGGCCTCCTGGTCTTTGCCGCCGTTCGCGCTGCGCGCGGTGGGCTCGTACGCGTTCAACCTGAACAAGGATTCGAGCGGCCCCAACGCATTCCTGTCGCCTGTCTCCGCCCTCGCCATCCGGGCCGGTCTCCAGTTCCGGGTCAGCCCCGCGTACGCGATCGAACTCGATTACGTCGGTGACGCGATCAAGTTCGAGCACGTCTGGCGAATCGGGCACGGAGCAGTTCTCGGCTTCAGCAGGTCTTTCTAGGCACCTCGAGGGGATTCCATGCGGCTGCATACCTCTGCAATCGGCAAGCTGTTTCCACTCCTGGGCACGTTCGCGCTCGCCGCTTGCGGAGGCAGTGTGAGCCCGCCCGACGTGATCCCGGGTGACGAACAAACGGTCAACACCGGTGCATTCGTCCAGCTGGACGCGAGCCGCACCTCGGATCCGCAGAACAGGCTGCTGACGTTCGGATGGTCGTTTCTGAGCCGGCCGCTGGGAAGCGAGACGACGCTCGTGGACGCGGGCTCGGCGAAAGCGTCGTTCCTGGCGGACATG
>VBKI01000073.1 GCA_005879535.1 Deltaproteobacteria bacterium
CCGATCATGAGGTTCTTCCCGTTTCCGCGTCGCGCGGGAGCGATGCTCGCTGCCGCGATCGCGAGCACGACGCCGGCCAGCGCGGCCACCCACAGTCCGAGGTTCACTTCGCCCCCGCCTTCTCGAACAGTGGCAGGTACTTGCCGTACCCCTCCGCATCCAGCCTCTCCACCGGAACGAAGCGAAGCGAGGCGGAGTTCATGCAATAGCGCAGGCCCGTCGGCGCAGGGCCATCTTCGAAGACGTGCCCGAGGTGGGAATCCGCGAGCCGCGAACGGACTTCGGTGCGGCGCATGAAGAGCACGTGGTCGGTCCTGGTGGTGATGTTCTCCGGCTCGAGCGGTCTGGTGAAGCTGGGCCAGCCCGTTCCCGAATCGAACTTGTCCAGCGAGCTGAAGAGCGGCTCGCCGGAGACGAGATCCACGTAGATTCCTGCTTCGTGCTTGTCCCAATAGGGGTTGCGGAAGGGCGCCTCCGTACCCTCGTGCTGGGTCACCCGGTACTGCTCGGGCGTCAGCCGCTTTTTCAACTCTGTGTCGGAAGGCTTGTGGAAAGCGTCCATGGTGGTCTTCCCGGAGGTTGCGGGCTCCGCCCGCGCCAATGAGATAGCAGCGAGCAGGCAGCAGACTCCTGCGCCAAGACTGATTCTAATGGTCATGTCCCGGTTACGCCCGGAGCGGCGAGGTGGTTTCGACAGAGCTGCGTCGCCTGACGTTTGCCAATCGCGACCAGGACAGCACCGATGGTGCCGCGCTGCAGTGCTCAGGGTCGCAGATCGACGTCGGCGATTATTTCGTCTCGGGCGGCGTGAGCCGTGGGATGCGCTTCTCCTGGATCGAGTAATCGATGAGCCTGGCGAGGCGTCTCTGGCGCGTCTCGGGTTTCTTCGCGCTGCTGACCCAACAGAGCGTGATTTGGCGGTAGCCGGGCGGCTGCGCCTGAAAGAACTTCCACGCTTTCGCTTTGGTGCGGAAGCGTTTGTCGTCGGCAGGGTCGAGTTGCGCGTGCTTGCGCTGCTCGTAGGAGTAGATGACGGAGCGGTCGTCGGAGCGCGCTGCGAAGGCTTTGAGGCCGGCGGGCGACATGCGTTTGCGGTCCGGTGCAGTGGCGCTCGTGAGCATCTCGTCGCTTGCGGCTCTTCCGCATCGGTGCACTTGACACTACTGCGTGGATTCCGCTGAGATTCACACTCCATTCATTTTCATCCATTCAGCGAAAGACACTACATGGCATTTCGACGGCCCGCTTCTCCGACGTGTCCTGCTCTGATTGCAGCATTGCTCCTTGCTGCTTGCTCGGGCACCGGCACGACCAGTTCAGGACCCGCAGGCCCGGCCGGGCCCACCGGTCCCGCAGGCGCCACTGGGCCCCAAGGACCTGCGGGACCTCAAGGAGCGGCCGGCCCTGAGGGACCCGCCGGCCGTCCCGGTCCCACCGGGGCCACGGGACCTGCTGGCCCCGCAGGCACGGACGGCCGCGCCGGCCAGGACGGCAGCCTGCGCATCTACGGGGATGGGTCAGCCGGGGCGCACACCATTGACTCGGCGGCCGAGTCCGATTGGGTCTACAGCCCTCTCCCGGCGGTCGCGCTCAATCTTCAATTCACCGATTTCACGGTGGCTGCCGGAGCGGGCCTTTACATCCCGAGCGGCGTGACGATCCGGTGCACTGGAACGTTCACCAACCGCGGCGTGATCGTCGTCGACAGTGGAAACGCTGCCTGGGGAATCTCGGTTGGACCCGGCTCGCTACCGATCGTGGCCGCGCGCATCGGTCCGCCCGCGATTGGAGTCGCTTCCATGCTGCCGGCAGTGGGCGACGTGGGGGACGACTCGATCCTGCGGCTGGGCGGCATGTACGGCAAGGGATTGCTCGAGTTGCAGGCCCGCACCGTCCTGCACCCCGGCCTCCAAGGTGGCGGCTCTGGCGCTGGCTTTGTCAACGGCGGCGGCGGGTCCTTCACCGTCCTGGCGATGGGCGGCATCGTCAACGTGGCGGGAGCATCCATCTTGGCTGCTGGCAGCAAGGGCGCCAACATCAATGATGTCGGTGGAGGAGCCGGAGGAGGCGGTGGCGGCGTGGTGATCCTGGCATCGAAGACCAGCGTCATCAACGCGGGCACCATCGATGTATCGGGGGGCGACGGCGCCCCGAGCAATTTTGCTTCTGGGTTCGGCGGAGGTGGCGGAGGTGGCATTGCACATCTGCTCGCCCCGGCGATCACCACGGCCGGTGGCTCGATCATCGTCAGGGGCGGTGCCCCCGGAACGAACGCCGTGCCCGTCTCCGCGCCGCTCCGCTCCGGCGGTAACGGAGGGGGCGGCTCGGGAGGAAACGGCGGTGCGGGAGGGGAAGTACCCCCTGGAGCGCCTGTCTTCTCGCGAAGCCCGTTTGGCAGTTCCGGCCAGCCAGGCTACGCGCTACAGTCGGTGCTCGACCCGACCTCGCTTTTCTAGGAGCGGATCTGGTCCGGGCCTCTGCGCTCGATTCGGCGTGCATCGTCGAGGTCTTGCGACGTCTGCGGATCAGGCGCCGGGGACCACCACTACCTTCCCCTTCACCTTGCGCTGCAGTAGCCGCACCATCGCCCCGGGCGCTTCTTCGAGAGAGACGCGTTCGCTGATTGCGGGCTTGATCCTGCCCTGAGCGAACCACGCCGCCAGCTGCTCGACGTTGCGGCGTTGCCCTTCTGGATCGTGCTGCGTCCAGTCACCCCAGTACACGCCCACCAGCGATCGTTCCTTGAGTAGCGCCAGGTTCAGCTTGACCTGCGGGATGACGCCGGAGGCGAACCCGATGACCAGCAGCCGCCCGCGCCACGCCGTCGCGCGCAGCGCCGCTTCGGTGTGCGCGCCGCCCACCGGATCGTAGACCACGTCGGCGCCCTTCCCTCGCGTCAGGTCGAGGATGCGCTGGCGGAGGTCGGATTTCTCGTAGTCGATGCCGTCGTCGGCGCCGAGTTCCTTGCAGAACGCGAGCTTCTCCTCGCTGGACGCGGCCGCGATGACCTTCGCTCCCATCGCCTTGCCCACCTCGATGGCCGAGGTGCCCACCCCGCCCGCCGCCCCCAGGACCACCAGCGTCTCGCCGGGCTGGAGATGGCCGCAGTCCTTGAGCGCGTGCAGCGACGTGCAGTAGGTGAGCACGAATGCCGATCCGGTCTCGAAGTCCATCCCCGCCGGCAGCGGAGAGAGCCGGTCGGCAGCAACAACGCATTCCTGCGCGAATCCACCGCGGCCCGGTGAAGCGACGACGCGGTCGCCGCTCTTCACGCCGCGGACGCCGGCTCCGACGTCCTTCACGATCCCTGCCAGCTCCATCCCGGGTGAGAAGGGCAACGGCGGCTTCACCTGGTAGAGGCCCTGCACCAGCAGCGCGTCAGGGAAGTTTAGGGAACTCGCCTTCACCTCGACGACCACCTCGGTCGGACCAGGCCGGGGCGAAGGGACTTCTTCCACCTTCAGCCGCTCGATGGGTCCATATTCGCGGCAGAGAAGAGCTTTCACGGCTCACTTTCCTTTCAGGAGCGCCGTCTGCTCGCGCAGGACGCGCTTGAGCACCTTGCCAGTAGCGGTCTTGGGCAATGCATCGATGAAGCGGACCTGCCGCGGCGCCTTGTACACGGACATGTTCGTCCGGCACCAATCGACAATCTGGTCCTCGCTGACGTTGCCCTTGGCGTCGGGCTTCAGCACCACGAACGCCAGCGGATCCTCGCCGCGGTAGGGATCGGCGACGCCGACGACGGCCACCTCGGCGACGGCCGGGTGACGGTACATGATCGCCTCCACTTCCGCGGGAAAGACGCTGAAGCCGGATACCTTCAGCATGTCCTTCTTGCGCTCCTCGATGGAGAAGTAGCCCTCCTCGTCGACGCGGCCAATATCGCCGGTGAGAAACCAACCGTCGTGGAATGCCCGGCGAGTCGCTTCGGGGTTCCGCCAATAGCCTTTCATTACCTGGGGGCCACGCACGGCGATCTCCCCGGACTTGCCGATTTCCAGCTCCGTCCCAGGATCGTTCACGTCCACCACCCGCACCTCCGTCAGCGGCAGCGGGACGCCGACCGTGCCGTACTTGGGCCGGTGCGGCGGGTTGATGTGCGTCGGGGCAGTCGTTTCCGACAGCCCGTAACCCTCGATCAGCTTGTGTCCGGTGATCTCCTCCCAACGCCGCGCGATCGCGGGCGGCACCGGCGCTCCGCCCGAGTAGCATTGACGGAGCGAGGAGAGATCGAACTCTTTCGTCTTCGGGAAATTCACCACCGCCACGTTCACGGTGGTGATGAAGGTGGTCCGTGTGCAGCGATACGTCTCGATGGCCCGGAGCACGGTGACGAGATCGAAGCGGCCGATGGCCACGAGCGTCGCGCCCATGTACGCCATCATGTTCATCTGGCATTCCATCCCGGTGATGTGGAACCAGGGCAGGACGCCGAGCCCCACGTCGTCGTCGCCCGAGCCGATGTAGACGTGCTGCAGCTCACAATTCGAAACCAGGTTGCCGTGCGTGATCTCCGCTGCCTTGGCGGTGCCGGTCGTGCCGGAGGTGTACTGCAGCAAAGCGGTGTCGGAGAGCGACCGCGGGACCTGCGTCTTCAGCTCGGGAGCGGAGTGCAGGACGTCCAGCAGCGGCTCGGTGCCGGGCCGCGGCCCGCCGTTGCTCTCCAGGAACGGGGGCGGCGGCGGTAGCGTCGGGGTCTCGGGCAGGAAGTCGCGGTACTCGGTCAGCACCACGGTGTCGAGCTTCGTCTGCGTCCGGATCGGCTCGACCACCAAGTACGCTTCATTCGTGGTGACGAGGACACGCGCCCCGGAGTCATCGAATTCGTGGAGCAGCTCGACCGCCTTGTGCATCGGATTCAGGCACACCGCGACGCCGCCGGCGCGCAGCGTGCCGTAGTAGGCGATGGCGAACTGCGGCGAGTTCTCCAGGAAGATGGCGACGCGGTCGCCGGGTGAAAGCCCGCGAGCCTGCAGGAAGCCCGCGAAGCGGCCCACCGCCGAGTCGAGCTCGGCGAAGCTGACGGCGCGCCCGTAAAAGTGGATCGCCGGACGATCGGGCACGCGCTTCGCCTGGCGCGCGAGGATGGCCGTCAACGGCTCTTCGGGCAGGCGGATCGACGCCTCGTGCACGGTCGCCGGCCAGTGCTTCTTCCAGATGGGCTCCACGGTTTCCTCCCGCGGCAGACGGGCGCGTCTCCATTACACCGGCCGGCGCCGCGCCGACAGGGTGACGGACGCAAGCTTTTCTGGTTTCCTCCCGCCATGGACCCCCTGCAGCTCTACCTCTCGAGGCCGTGGGTGAAGTTCTACCAGCCCGGAGTACCGTCGTCCGTCGAGTTCCAGGCGCGCCCGGTGTTCCAGCTCTTCGACGAGGCGGCAGCCCGGTGGCCGGGACGCGATGCGCTGGTTTTCTACGGCCGCGGCATCACCTATCGCGAGCTCAGCGATGCCATCGACAGGCTCTCCTGCGCTCTGGCGGAGCTCGGTGTCCGAAAGGGCCACCGGGTCGCCATCTATCTCGTCAACAGCCCGCAGTTCGTGATCGCGTACTTCGCCGCCCTCAAGTGCGGCGCCGCCGTCACCAGCATCAGCCCGCTCTATACGAGCCACGAGGTCCGCTACCAGCTCGAGGACAGCGGCGCGCGCGTGGTGGTCTGCCAGGACCTGCTCTACGAGAAGGTGGCAAAGTGCGGCGCGCCGCTCGACGCGGTCGTGGTCACCAGCGTGGGCGAGTTCCTTCCGCCGCTGAAGCGGCTGCTCGGCAAGACCGCGCTCGCGCGGCTGTTCCCCGAGGTCAATCTCGGCGCACCCCGGATCCGGCCCGCGGCAAACCTGCACTGGCTCCAGGATCTGCTGAAGAAGTACCCGCCGCGTCCGCCACAAGTCAGCATCGACGCGAACGCCGACCTCGCCGCCCTGCCGTACACAGGCGGCACCACCGGCCATCCGAAGGGCGTCATGCTCACCCACGCCAACATGGTCGCGGCGCAGGCGCTGGCGAAAGCGACGTTCCCGGCGTTTGTCTCAGGCAAGGAAGTGGTGGTCGCGTTCCTGCCCTTCTTCCACATCTACGGGCAGATCGTGATCATGCTCAACGGCCTCGCCCAGGGACACTTGCTCGTCCTCTTCACCTGTCCGGACACCGAGGCGATCCTCTCCGCCATGGAGCGTTACCAGGCCACGGTGTTCTTCGGCGTGCCCACGCTCTTCGAGTACCTCAAGGACCACAAGGACACCGACAAGGTGAACTGGAGGCGGCTCAAGCTGGTCCTCTCCGGCGCCGACACCCTGCACGAGACCACCACCAAGGGGTGGGCGCGGCGCACCGGCTCCAGCATCACCGAGGGGTATGGGCTCTCCGAGACCTGCGCCATGAGCCACGTCAATCCCGTGCAGCGCCCCAAGGCCGGCTCGTTCGGCTGCCCCGTACCGGACGTGCTGGCGGCGGTGATCGAGCCGGAATCGCTCGCCTTCGTCCCGCCCGGCGAGATCGGTGAGCTCGTGCTGTCGGGACCGAGCGTGATGGCGGGCTACTGGCGGCGCCCGGAGGAGACCGCGCGCGCATTCCTCGAGCGGGATGGCCGGCGCTGGCTGAGGACCGGCGACATCGTCCGCATGGACGACGAGGGCTATTTCCACTTCTACGACCGCTCGAAGGACCTGATCAAATGCAAGGGGTACTCGGTCTTCGCCAAGGACGTGGAGGAGGTCCTTTACGCGCATCCCCACGTGAAAGCGGCCGGAGTGATCGGAGTTCCCGATCCGGCTTTCGGACACCGGATCAAGGCCATCGTGGTGCTGCAGGCCGACGCGCGCGGAAAGGTCGACGAGGACGAGATCAAGGCGTACTGCCGCGAGCGTCTCGCCGAATACAAGGTGCCTCAGACGATCGAGTTCCGCGGCGAGCTGCCGCGCACCGACGTGGGGAAGGTCTCGCGCCGCGAGCTGCGCGACGACGGCCCGGCGGCCTGAATGGCGGAGCCGTTCTTCCGCGTAGAGCGCCTCACCCGTCGCTTCGGCGGGCTGCTCGCCGTCAACGACGTCGGCTTCGAGCTGCGCCGGGACCAGATCGTGGGGCTCATCGGCCCGAACGGCGCCGGCAAGACCACTCTCCTGAGGCTCATCACGCGCGTCCTGCGCGCGGACAGCGGAAAAGTGATCTTCAACGGCGAGGACATCAGCTCGCTGCGCGTGTGGGACGTCGTGAACCGCGGTATCGCTTGCACCTTCCAGAACACGAGGCCGTTCCGCCACCTGCCCATCGTCGCCAACGTGATGGTCCCCCTGCTCGCGCCGAGGGCGCATGCCCGTGGCGACTGGGTGCGGAAGATCGATGCGAAGGCGATGGACGCCCTGGAGTTCGTCGGAATCGCCGACCAGGCGCTCGAGCCGGCCTCGGCGCTCTCGCAGGGCGACCTGAAGCGGCTGGAGGTGGCGCGCGCCATCGCCACCGAACCGGAGCTGCTGCTGCTCGACGAGCCTCTCGGCGGCCTCAATCCCGCGGAATCGGAGCTGCTCGCGCGCTCGATCAAACGGCTGCACAAAGGCGGCCGCTTCGGACGGTTGCATTCAGAAGGGCCCGCCGTGGTGATGATCGAGCACAAGCTGAAAGAGCTGATGTCCATCGCCGACCGGGTGATCGTGATGGACCACGGCGAGGTGCTGGCCGACGCCGCGCCGGCGGAGATCGTGAAGAACCCGAAGGTGGTGGAAGCGTACCTGGGGTCCGCGCATGCCGCTCCTTGAGGTGAAAGACCTCGCCGTCCGCTACGACAAGGCGGTGATCCTCAACGGGGTGTCGCTGCGCGTGGACGAGGGCGAGCTCGTGGGCCTCGTCGGACCGAACGGCGCCGGCAAGTCCACGCTGCTGCGCGCCATCTCCGGGCTGGTCCGCTTCGAGGAGCGGATGAAGCGCGGCGCAGACGGCGACATCGTTCTCGAGGGAGAGGTGCGGCTCGCGGGAGAGCGCATCGAGGGCCTGCCGGCGCATGAGATCCGCAAGCGCGGCCTGGTCCACTGCCCCGAGCGGCGGCGGCCGTTCCGCGAGCTGACGGTGGAGGAGAACCTGCTCGCAGGCGCGTACCTGTCGCAAAGCCCGGCGGGGACGCGGCGCAGCCTCGATCGAGCGTATGCGCTGTTTCCCAGGCTCGCGGAGCGCAAGAGGCAGCTGGCGGGGAAGCTCTCGGGCGGCGAGCAGCAGATGCTCGCGACGGCGCGCGCTCTGATGTACGAGGCGAAGCTGCTGGCGATCGACGAGCCATCGCTCGGCCTCGCGCCCCGCGTCCGCGAGGAACTGTTCGCCGCCATCGGGAAGATCCACGCGGAGGGCACCCCGGTCCTGCTCGTGGAGCAGGAGGTGGCGCAGGTCTTCCGCATGGCGAAGCGCAACTACGTGCTCTCGCAGGGGCGCATCATCGCCGAGGGCACCGCGGCGGAGATGATGGCGAACGAGACGCTGCGCGCCGGCTACCTGGGGCTCTGAGCGGGGGCCCTACGCCGTGTGAAGGGAAGCCGTGCAGACGCGGCAGACGTCGCGCCAGGCGGGGTTCTGCTGCTTGCAGCGCGGGCACTTCGTCTCGATCCGGTCGCGGATCCAGGGGGTGAGCCCCCGCGGCATGAAGAGCAACACCAGGAGCACCACCACGGCGAAGATGAGCAGCCGCAGCTCGCCGAAGGCGCTGAAGCTGCCCAGCCACTCGGTCAGCGGGTAGAGCACGAACACCGCGGTGACCGGGCCGTAGATGGTGGCGAGCCCTCCGAACACCCCCCAGATCACCACCTGGAAGGAGAGCGCGGTTTCGAGCGTCGAGGGGCCGGCGCCGCGCATGAAATGGGCGTAGAGCGCGCCGGTGATTCCGGCCGCGGCCGCCGAGATGCCGAACACGGCGAGCTTGTACTGCGTCGTGTCGATCCCGGAGGCTCGCGCCGCCAGCTCGTCGTCGCGGATGGCGTGCAGGATCAGCCCCATCCTGGAGTCGGCCAAGGCCCAGATGCCGAACACGACCCCAAGCATGGCAACGGCGGCGACGTAGTAGTTGCCGACGCGCGAAGTGGCGAGCGGCTGCAGGCCCGTGATCCCCAGCTCGCCGCCCGAGAAGTCAGGAAAGGCGAAGAGCACCCCGATGAGGATGAGTGGAAACGCGAGGGTCGCGAGCGACAGGTACGAGCCGCGCAACCGCAGGCAGAGATAGCCCACGCAAAGTCCGATCGCGGTAGCGATGAGCGCTCCGGTGCCGACAGCGACGACGGGCGAGAAGCCAAGGCGCAGCGAGAGCAACGCGCTCGAGTAGGCTCCCGCGCCGAAGAAGAGCGCGTGGCCGAAGTTGACCTGCCCGGCATATCCCGCCAGGAGATCCCAGCTGGCGGCGAAGGCGGCGAAGATGCAGGTCATCGCAGCCACCCGCAGCACGTACGGATCCGGGAGCACGAGCGGGAGCACGACGACCGCAACCACCCAGATCGCGGCGAGCGTGCGCGAGGGCAACACCAGGACCTCGCCGCGCAGCTGCGCCCAGGCGCGGCGGACGAGGAAGGTCGGCGCCGTCAGCGCTCCTCCTCGAAGGCCACGCCGAAGAGCCCTTCGGGACGGACGAGGAGGACGATGACCATGATCGACAGCGCCACCGCGCCCTTGAGGAAGGCCCCCTGCGGCAGGACGAAGACCGTGATGGCTTCGACGTAACCAATCACCAGGGCGCCGATGACGCTGCCGTGGATGCTGCCGAGGCCGCCGAGCACGACGATGGAGAGCACGGTGACGAGCGGCGCGAGCCACATGAACGGGTCGACCACGAACACCGGCGCCACCGACACTCCCGCCACCGCGGCCAGCGCAACCGAGATGGCGACGGTCGCCATGGCGACACGGTTGACGTCCATGCCCATGAGATTCGCGACCTCGAGGTCGTTGGCGGTGGCACGGATGGCGAGCCCGAGGCGTGTGCGATAGAGCAGGAACCAGATTGAGGCGAGCATCGCGCCGGCGACGATCAGGATCAGCAGCCGCTGCCAGGGGATGGCGATGCCGGCCACGTTCACGATGCCCCCGATCGCCGAGGGAATTCCCAGATAGTTGCCCCCGAAGAGGCGCAGCATCGTCTCCTGGAAGATGAGCGCCAGCGCGATGGTGGAGATGAGCACCGCCGCCTCGTGCTGGCGGATTGGCTCGATCACCAGCCGATAGCAGACGAGCGAGAGCAGCGTGACCGAGACGACCGCTGCGACGCCCGAGAGGAGCATACCCAGCCCGAAGCCCACCAGCAGCGCGTAGAGGCAGTACGCCGCCAGCATGTAGAAGGCGGTGTGGGCGATGTTGACGATGCGCGCCACGCCGAACACGAGCGAGAAGCCGATGGCCAGGAGCGCGTAGGCGCTGCCGTTCACCAGGCCGGTGACGAGGATGTCCTGGAACATCCGCCGGTCAGCTCTCGCCCGGGAGCCCGAACTTCTTCATCCCCTTCACTTCGGGCGGCCAGAAGGGGACCTTCTTCCCGTTCTGCCATTGCACGGCGATGCCCGTGTACTTGCCGAGGCCCCAGACCGGATCGTGCGACTTGTCGAATTCAAGGAAGGCGCCGGTGCCGACAGTCTGCGTCTGCTCGAGGATCGGGACGAGCTTGTCGGCGTTGGTGGTGCCCGCTTTCTCGATGGCGGTCTTGAGCAGGTCGATGGCGTCGTAGGTGCCGGCGTTGTAGGTGGGCGACTTGTGGAAGCGCTCCTTGAACGCCTTGACGAAGGGGATCATCTTCGGCGTCATCTCCACCTCTGCGTAGGTGTCGAGCGTCGCCACGAAGTTGCCCTTGCCGGCGGTGGCGTCCCAGAAGCCGTCCTTCTGCGCCTCGACGTTGATGCCGAACGCCACCGCGCGCATCTTGCGCTCGCCCATCTGCCGGCCCACCACGATCCCGACCGGCCCGGAGAGTGCGGTGAACACCATGTCGGCGCCGGCCCGATCGATGGCCGCCAGCTCGGCGGTCACGTCGGTGGCGACCGGCGACGGCTGCCAGAGGCCCACCACCTCCATTTTCATCTTGGGAAGGTTGGCTTGCGCCGCCTTCACGATCGCCTCGGTCCAAATCACTTTCTCGGCGAGGATGGCGACCTTGGGCGTCTCCTTCTTCAGATCCGCGCGGATCTGCCCGGCGATCGTGCCGAGGACCGCGAAGAGCGTCTTGCCCAGACCCGGGGAGTTGAGTGGCGCGACGCGGAACCAGTACTTGTACCGGTCGTAGTTCTTCTCCACGTTGGCGCCCAGCTTGGCGTCGGCGGCACCGCAACCGAGGAAGATCTTCTTGTTGTCCATCGCCACTTCCTGCATCGCGAGCACCGCCTCGGAGCGGAACCCGCCGATGACGAAGTCGGCCTTCTCGCGGGTGATCGCGCGCTCCATGGCGTTGGTGGCGTCGGAGACGGACTGGATCTCGTTGGTGTCCACGCGCACCAGCTCGACCTTCAACTTCTTGCCGCCGACGGCGATGCCGCCCTGTTTGTTGACTTCGTCGCGAGCCATCTCGGCGCCCGCCCACGCGTTCTCTCCCTGGGCGAAGGCCATCGGTCCGACGATGGCGATCTTGATGTTGTCCTGCGCGAGAGCGGCGGGCGCGATGGCGAGAACGGCGGCCGCGGCGACGATGAGCGGGCGAGGCATGGGACCCCCGAAGGTAGGAAGAAACCGAGGCGGCGAAGGGATATTCTGACAGCGCTCCGGCGCACAGTCGAGCCCCTGCGGCCGTCCGTTCCGCACATCGGAACGCTGCCGTGCTAGAAGGCCCGCTGATGGCGAAGCGGCTCCACACCTGCATGCTCTGCGAGGCGGTCTGCGGGCTCGCGGTGGAGATGGAAGGTGCCTCGATCCAGAGCGTGCGCGGCGACCCGGACGACCCCTTCAGCCGCGGGCACATCTGCCCCAAAGCGGCCGCGATCGTCGATGTCCAGGACGATCCCGATCGCATTCGCGAGCCGCAGCGGCGCGAAGGCACACGCTGGCAACCGGTCTCGTGGGAAGCGGCTCTCGACGAGGCCGGCGATCGCCTCGCGCAGGTGCAGCGCAAGCACGGCCGCAACGCCGTCGGCGTGTACATCGGGAACCCGAGCGTCCATTCCTACGCCGCGTTACTGGGAATTCCGCTCTTTTCGCGCGCCCTGGGATCGCGGGCCCGCTTCTCGGCGACCTCCGTCGACCAGCTGCCGCAGATGCTGGCCGCGCTGGAGATGTTCGGGCACCAGCTGATGCTGCCCGTCCCCGACGTCGATCGGACCGGCTTCTTCCTCATGCTGGGCGCGAATCCGCTCGCCTCCAACGGAAGCTTGATGACCGCCGGCGGGATCTCGCGCCGGCTCGATGAGCTGCGCCGGCGAGGAGGCCGGCTGGTGGTCGTCGATCCCCGGCGCACGGAAACGGCCGCCATCGCCGACCAGCACTTGCCCATCCGTCCGGGGACCGATGCGCTCCTGCTTCTCGCGATGATCCAGGTCATCTTCGAGGAGAAACGCGATCGCCCGCTGCCTTCCGCCGACGGCCTGCAGCAGTTGCGCGAAGCCGTAGCCGGTTTTCCCCCGGAACGAGTGGCGGAGCGCACGGGCATCCCGGCCCCAGTCATTCGCGACCTGGCGCGCGCCTTTGCTTCCGCGCCGGCCGCCGTGGCCTATGGCCGCGTCGGGACCAGCACGCAGGAGTTCGGGGCGCTCGCCTCCTGGCTGGTGATCGCGCTGAACGCGGTGACCGGCAATCTGGACCGCGAAGGCGGCTTCATGTTCACCACGCCGGCAGCCGACGTCGTCGGTCTCTCTGCGCGGATAGGCGATCGCGGGCACTTCGGCTTGTGGAGGAGTCGCGTGCGCGGGCTACCCGAGTTCGGCGGCGAATTGCCCGCAGCGACGATGGCCGAGGAGATGGAGACGGAGGGCGAGGGCCGCATCCGGGCGCTCGTCACCTTCGCCGGCAACCCCGTGTTGTCGACTCCCAACGGCGCACGGCTGGATCGCGCGTTGTCGGGGCTCGAGTTCATGGTCTCGATCGACGTGTATCGAAACGAGACCACCCGGCATGCGAACCTCATCCTCCCTACCAGCTTCGGATTCGAGCGCGACCACTTCGATCTCATCTTCTATGCGCTCGCCGTCCGGAACGCAGCGCGCTACGTCAAGGCCCTGGTGGCGCCTCCCCCCGGCGTTCGCGGCGACTTCGAGGTGCTGCTCGATCTGGCCCTGAGCATCCGCCGGCACGGCGGAGGCCGCCCGGGCCGCGCGCGCGGTGCGGTGCTGCGGGCCATGCGCCTGCTCGGGGAGCGCAGGGTGCTCGACCTGCTGCTTCGCTTCGGCCCGCACAAGCTGTCGCTCCGCAAGCTCGAAGCCAGCCCCCACGGCATCGATCTCGGGCCGCTGCAGCCGCAGCTTTCCGCGCGGCTGGGGGCGAACGGGAAGCGGTTGCAGCTCGCGCCCGCCATCTTCCTGCGCGATCTGGCGCGGCTCGAAGCGAGCCTCAGGCGAGGCTCGAACGGCCTGGTCCTGATCGGCCGCCGTGCGCTGCGCAGCAACAACTCCTGGATGCACAACAGCCTGCGCCTTGTGAAAGGGCCGCCGGGCTGCCTGCTGCTCATCCATCCGGAGGATGCGGCGGCGCGCGGGTTGAAAGCTGGGGACCGCGCGCGGATCTCGTCGCGTGCCGGCAGCGTGGAAGTCGCGGTCAGCGTCACCGCGGACGTCTCGCCCGGCGTGGTGAGCCTGCCCCATGGGTGGGGACACTCCCGCGCAGGTACCGCGCTCTCCATCGCCGGCCAGCATGCCGGTGCAAGCCTGAACGATCTGACCGACGAGCAATCGGTGGACGGGCTCTGCGGCAACGCTGCTTTCAGCGGCATTCCCGTCGACGTGCATTCGGCCGGATGAGCACCGGCGCCCACTGCCGGATCTTCCGGCAGGGGCGTCGGGGTTGTCGTCATGTAGAGGTGCTGGTCGTTCCGCGTCACCCGCACCGACGAACCCGAGCAGCTGCGCTTCGTCATCGGCCGGGCCGCCTGAATGGTTCGGCACGGCGCCTGCAGCGCTCGCCATCATGGGCAAGCAGGACAAAGGGATCGTACGGCAGGCCGCCGAGCACGTCTTCGACCTCTTCCGGACGGCGAGCGCCGGCAATGCGCTGCTGTTCCACTGCTTCAAGCGCAGCCGGCACGTCGTCGCCGCCTGCAAGGAGATCGCGAAGGAGTCGCGGCTGGACGACGGCGACACCCGCATCGTCCTCCTCGCAGCCTGGTTCCACGACGCCGCATATGGTCGTGGCCGACGGCGATCGGAAGAAGAGCGTCGAGCTGGCGCGCGCCTTCCTCACCGACCGCAGCCAGCCGCAGGAACTGATCGACTCCGTCGCCGCTTGCATCGAGTTGGCCCAGGCGCCCGCGCAGGACCAGCCCCTGCACGAGGTCCTGCACGATGCGCTGCTCTCGCCGGTGGCGGACAAGGACTTCATCCGCCAGGCGGACCTCTTCCGGCTGGAGCAGGAGCGCAGGACGGGGAAGCGGTTCACCGACGTGTAATGGACCCAGCAGTGCATCGGGTTCGTCGAGCACCACCGCTACCGGACCCGCCGCGCGCAGATCGAGTACGACCAGCGCCGCGAGGGGAATCTGATGAAGCTGTACAAGCTCCTCCGCAAGCAGCAGGAGGAGGCGGCGGCGCAGAAGGCCGACGAAGCGAAGGTCGCCAAGGGCGCCGGCAAGACGGTGGAGAGCGTCTTCTACTTCCTCACCAAGATGACCGTGCAGCTGATGGTGCTCGCAGACCGCCGCACCTCGACGATGATCCACGTGAACGCAATCATGATCTCCGCCGTGGTCGCGCTGCTCCTGCGGAAGATCGAGGACCAGCGCTACCTGCTGGCGCCCACGCTGGTCCTGCTGGCCGTCAACCTGATCGTGATCTTCATCGCTATCTATTCGATGCGCCCGGCGATGAAGGGCTGCGGCGCTCCCCTGAACGTCCGCCGGTATTGCGTCGGGGTGGTCCGCACGCGCGCGCGAAATTGATGGCGCAGGTTGGCGGCGGTGCCCATCCCGGTGCGGTCCGCGATCGCCTCCACCGGCAGCAGCGTCGTCTCCAGCAACCGCTGCGCCGCGATCACGCGCTGGCCGATCAGCCAACGCGCCGGCGAGGTGCCGGTCTGCGCATGGAAGCGCCGGCAGAAGGTGCGCTCGCTCATTCCCGCGCGGCGCGCCAGGCGGCGCACGGAGATGGCTTCGCGGAGGTTCTGCAGCGCCCAGTCGAGCGCCGGCGCCAGCGGCGAGCCCGTCTCGGTCGGCGCGATCGGCTCGGGGACGAACTGCGCCTGACCGCCTTCGCGGTGCGGAGCGATCACCAGCCGCCGCGCCACCTCGTTGGCGATGGCCGCGCCGTAGTCCTTGCGCACGAGGTGCATGCACAGGTCGAGACCGGCGGCGCTCCCGGCAGAGGTCAAGAGCCGGCCTTCGTCGACGTAGAGCACGTCCGGCACGAGCTTCACGCGCGGAAACCGCTCGGCGAATGTCCGCGCGTAGCGCCAGTGGGTCGTCGCACGCAGCCCGTCCAAAAGCCCGGTGGCGGCGAGGACGAAGGCACCCGAGCAGATCGAGACCAGCCGTGCCCCGCGCCGGTACGCGCGCCGCAGCGCGGCCAGCACCGATGCGGGAATCGGCTCGTCGAGGTTGCGCCGCCACCCCGGGACGACCACTGTCCCTGCGCCCTCGATCGCGCGCAGCCCGCGCTGAACCTGAAGCGTCACGCCGCCCTCGGCGCGCAACGCTCCGCGCTCGGCGGCGCAGACCTGGAAATCGTACCAGGGCACACCCAGCTCGGGCCGGCGCAGGGCGAAGACCTCGACGGCGATGGCGAACTCGAAGGTGCAGAGCCCGTCGTAGGCGAGAACGGCGACGGATCGGTTCCGGGGCGGCATTGGCAGAGTATTGCCGAACCATGGCAGAACTGCCAGCGGCGCGCTCGTGCGGGGGACGGCAACTCGGCGGCTACGGGAGGTCCACATGCCGACGCTGCCTTCGCGGTCTCCGGTCACCGAAATCCCGGCGCTGAGCTCCGCCGACGCCCTGCGCCACTTCAGCCGTCTTCTCGAGCTCGAAACGGACTGCTGGGACGTCCACGCCTCGCTCGAGAGCGGCGGTTTCGTGCTGCTCGACGTCCGCAGCGCCGAGCTCTTCCGGCGCGGCCACGCCCGGGGGGCGGTCAGTCTGCCGCACGCGCGCATCACTGCGCGCGCTCTCGAGCAGTACCCGCCCGAGACGCTGTTCGTCGTCTACTGCTCGGGTCCTCACTGCAACGGCGCGGACCGGGCGGCGATCCGGCTCGCGACGCTGGGGCGGCCGGTGAAGAAGATGATCGGCGGCATGACTGGGTGGATCGGCGAGGGCTTCCCCCTCGCGGAGGGACCCGGCGGGGAGTGACGGCACCTTCAGGCGCGGTGGGCCTTGGCCATCTGGCCGGCGATCCGCGCGACGCGCTCGCGGAGCGCAGCGGGCCCGACGACGCGGACGTCGGCACCGAAAGCGAGGACCCAGGCGACCACCTCGGGGCAGAGACGCACGCGCATACGGACGTGGATCCGGCCGCCGCGCATGAACGCTTCCTGCGAGCGGTGCCAGCGGTGGCTGCGCACGAACGTGGCCCACCGGCGGGCCAGGCTGACCTCGACGACGCGCACGGGGTACTTCTCGTCCACGAAGATGCCGAAGCTGTCGGCGAACACGCGCTCCGGATCGTAGCGATCCTTGTCCGGGTACTGGAACGTCCCGCCCACCGACTCGGCGGCGTCGATCCGCGAGAACCGGTAGGGGTGCGGCTCGCGGCCGCGCGGCCGGCCAATCACGTAAAGCTGGTGATCGTAGACCGCGAGCGAGAGCGGCTCGATGCGCAGCGATTGCCGCCTGCCGTCGAACGCGCGGTACCGGATCTGCAGGCCATGGCGCCGCTGCAGCGCATCGACGACCTCCTCGAGCAGCTCCTCCTTTTCCGGCAGCGATTTCTCGCCGCCGCGGACGAGGAACACGAACTGCCGCCGGTAGTCCTGGAACCGCTCCGGGTGGATCGCCTCGCGGCTCACGTACTGGACCAGGTCCCGCATGCCCTTCTCGTAGCTGGTTCCTTCGAACAGCCGGGAGAGGCTCGCGCCGACGCAGGCGGCGATCATCGTCGCGATCGGAGTGCGCTCGCCGCCGCCGGCCACCCTGGAGCGATCCACGCGAACGTGAATCCGCCCCCGCCTCTTCTCGCGCACCAGCGGAAGGTGCCGGCCGATCGCCTCGAGCTGCCGATCGATCGCGGCGACGCGCACGCCGAGCAGCGCGGTCAGGTCGGAGCGCGTGAGGTCGCGTCCCGCGAGCAGCGCGGCGACGAGCTTCGCGGTCCGTTCGATGGAGGTGAGCCGTCCGAGCTCCGAGATCGCCATGATCCGCAAAGGATCCTCCGATCCGCAAAGGATCTCAAGGCGCGGATCGGGCTTCCTTTGCATTGCCGCGCAGAGCCCGCGCGACAACCATTCCATCGCGGGCTCACGCAGCCCGCGTTTCGATCGAAAGGATGCCCGCCATGCAGACGCTTTCCTTCTGGGTTCGTCCGGCCGTCTTTGCCGTCCTCTGGGTCCTGGCTGCCGCGCTCACCGTCGCTGAGGTCGCGACGATCGGTCCCTCCCTGCAATCGGCAGGCGGGATGCCACCTCCGCGGGTGGCGACCATCCCGTGACCTTCCCAACGCTACGCCGCCGCGCGCGTGCGATCGTTTCGCCGCAGACTGAGAACTTTTCGCACGCGCGCCACGGGCTCGCCCTGCGCGTCCGTGACGGTGACCTCGAACGACGGGTTGATCTTCCCCTTCTCGTCGATCTCCGCCCGAAGCTCGTCCGCTCGCGCCCGCGAGACCTCGAATCGCGCCTTCACCGTTCCACGGCCGGGCTTGAGGAAGTCGATGGACGCGCTCTTGTCCCAGATCGAGTACGCATCGCCGAGCTGCATCATCAGCATCAGCATGAAGAACGGGTCGCACATCGAGTACAGCGACCCGCCGAACTGCGTCCCGACGAAGTTCCGGTTCCAGGCAGAGAGCTTCATCTCCACCTCGACGACCGTCAGGTCGGGAGCGACATGCGTCACGGAGACGCCGGCGCCGAGATACGGTGGGTAGAAACGCATCAGCTTGAGGAACCGGTCGTTGCCGAGGCGGGCCGCGATCCGTTGCAGGAGGGTCATGTTCGAAACGATGCCGGAGAGCCCGCGCAAAGGGTAGATCTACGCGATGACGGTTCCACGGACGCACCAATTCGCGGCAGTCGCCTTCGAGGAGAATCTCTCGCTGCGCGAGCTTGCCGCTTCCTATCCCGAGGCCAGGCTGGGCCTGCGCGACATGCGGCTTGCGGCGGGAGACGGTGGAGGCATCTTCATCTATCCCTTCGGCGCAGTCGTCTTCCACGACGTGACGCCAGAACGGCGCGAGGCCGAGCTGGCCCGCCTGTATCGCGCGCGGCCGGGTCTGACCACCCAGGTCGTCCGGGAAAGCTTCACGGTGCGGGAAGAGCCGGGGAGCCGCGTGGACATCGCAGCCGGCAGCCTCGTCGTCGATCAGTTCGGGGAGGACCGCGCCGCGGTGGTGGCGCTGATCGTCGCGCAAAGTGCTGCCCTCGAATACTACGAGCGGATCGTTGCAGGGCTCTTCACGCGGACGGTCGAGCTGGTGGATCCGCTGGAGAAGCGCGGCTCGGTCTCCGCGCAGATTCGCAGGCTCCACCGCTTCATCGGAGAGGCGATCGCTACGCGGAACGAGGTGTTCACGGTCCTTGCCCTGCTCGACAAGCCCGACGCGACCTGGGACGATCCGGCGATGGACCGGATCTACGACGAGCTCCGCGCCGAGTTCGATCTGGTCGATCGCTACACCACGATGGAGCAGAAGCTCGACGGTGTGCAGGAGGCGCTGGAGCTCGTGCTCGACGTCGCCCGCGACCGGCGCATGTGGCTCCTGGAAGTGACGATTGTCCTTTTGATCCTGTTCGAGCTCTTGCTCGAAGTGTTCCGACGGCTCCACTGACCGTCAGTGGAGCGCCCGCGATTGACCGCGGCGGCCGACGCTCCTATGGTCCCGCGCTCCAAGACGGGGAGCGCCACATGGAGCGGAAAGCCATGCTGCACCGGTGGGAATCGATGCCGACGGAGCAGCTGAGCGAGCGCATCGGCCGCCGGATGATCACGGGCGATCGGATGATGCTCGCGCACATCTACCTGAAGAAGGGCGCCGTGGTGCCGCGCCACCAGCACGAGAACGAGCAGATCACCTACGTCCTGGAAGGGGCCCTGCGCTTTCACCTCGGCGAGAACGGCGAGCAGCAGGTCGACGTCCGATCGGGCGAAGTGCTCACCATTCCCTCGAACCTGCCTCATACGGCGGAAGCGCTCGAGGACACCGTCGACGTGGACATCTTCGATCCGCCGCGCCAGGACTGGCTGAGCGGGAATGACGCGTACCTGCGCGGCAGGTAAGACGCGCCATGGATCTCGGCATCCGCGCAAAAGTCGCGCTCGTCACGGGCGCGAGCTCGGGGATCGGCGAAGCGGTAGCGCTCGGCCTCGCTCGCGAAGGCGTCCGGCTCGCCGTTGCCGCCCGGCGGCGCGAGCGGCTGGAGGACGTTGCCCGGCGCGCGACGGCCGCCGGAGCGCAGGAGGCGCGGGCGTTCACCGTCGATCTGACGGATGCCGTCTCGCTGCAGAGACTGACCGCATCGGTCGAGCGGGAGATGGGCCCCGCGGAACTGCTGATCGTCAACGGAGGCGGACCGAAACCGGGAACGTTCACGCAGACGGCGCCGGCCGATTGGGACGCCGCCTACGCTTTGACGCTGCAGAGCGCGCTGCGGCTGGTCCATGCCGTCCTGCCGGGCATGCGCGCCCGAAAGTGGGGACGCATCGTCGCGCTCGAGTCGGTCGTCGTGAAACAGCCGTTCGCAGGCATGGTCTTGTCCAACGCCTTGCGCGCGTCGGTGACCGCGGCCTTGAAGACGCTGTCTTCGGAAGTCGCGTCCGAGGGGATCACGGTCAACACCATCGCCACCGGACTGGTGGAGACCGACCGGCTTCGGTCGCTTTACGACACGCCGTCAAAGATGGCCGCCGCCGCAGCCGGCATCCCCATGAAACGTGCAGCTTCTCCCGCGGAATACGCCCCGCTGGTGGTGTTCCTCTGCGGCGAGCCCGCGGGCTACGTGACGGGTCAGACGATCTCGATCGATGGCGGCCTGACCGCCGGGATCTTCGGATGAGGAGAGGACAGATGATCGATCTTCGCAGAAGCGCCGTGATCGTGGGATTGGTGGCGCTCGCCGCGGCTTGCGCGACGCAGCCGCCGGCACCGGACAAGGCGATGGCCAAGGCGCCCGACGCGAACAATCCGCTGCTCGTGCCCTGGTCGGGCCCGTACGGCGGGATCCCGCCCTTCGGGAAATTCAAGGTCGAGGACATCGCACCGGCGCTGGAAGCCGCGATGGCCGAGAACCTGGAGGAGATCGATCGCATCGCCCAGAGCCCGGACGCCCCGACGTTCGAGAACACCATCGTGGCGATGGAGAGGACCGGCCTGACTCTCGATCGGGTCAGCACCATCTACGGCATCTACACCTCGACGATGAACGACGCGAAGGTCCAGGCCATCGAGACCGAGATGGCACCGAAGCTCGCCGCCTTCAACGACAAGATCTTCCAGAACGGCCGGCTCTTCGCGCGCATCGCCGCGGTGTACGAGGCGCGCGATCGGCTCGGCCTCAATCCGGAGCAGCAGCGGCTGCTCTGGCTCGACTACACGACGTTCTCTCGCGCCGGCGCGAAGCTCGACGATCCCGCCAAGAAGCGTCTTTCCGATCTGAACCAGCAGCTCGCCTCGCTCTACACGAAGTTCAGCCAGAACCTCCTCGCCGAGGAGAGCACCCAGATGGTCGTGCTCGAGCAGGAATCGGATCTCGCCGGGTTGCCCCTGGCGCTGCGCGAGGCCGCCGCTTCCGCGGCCGCCAGTCGCGGCCAGGCGGGAAAGTGGGCCGTCGTCAACACGCGTTCGAGCGTCGATCCGTTCTTGACCCTGTCGACCCGCCGCGACCTGCGCGAGAAGGTGTGGCGGATGTTCATCATGCGCGGCGACAACGGCGGCGCGCGCGACAACAACGCTGCCATCGCGGAGATCCTCAAGCTCCGCGCACAGCGGGCCAAGCTTCTCGGCTATCCGACACACGCGCACTGGCGGCTCGAGGATTCGATGGCCAAGACGCCGGAGCGCGCGGTCGGGCTGATGGAAGCGGTGTGGAAGCCGGCGGTGGCGCGCGTGCACGAGGAAGTCGCCGACATGCAAGCCATCGCCGACCGCGAGAGAGCGGGCATCCGCATCTCTCCCTGGGACTACCGCTTCTATGCGGAGAAGGTCCGCAAGGCGAAGTACGATCTCGACGAGAACGACGTGAAGCCTTACCTGCAGTTGGAGAAGCTGCGGGAGGGCATGTTCTGGGTCGCGGGGGAGCTCTTCGGCCTGCGCTTTGCGCCGCTGGCGGACGGCTCGGTCCCCATCTACCACCCGGACGTCCGCGTCTTTCGGGTCACGGACGCGGCGGGAAAGCACGTTGGCCTCTGGTACTTCGACCCGTACGCTCGCCCCGGAAAGCGATCCGGCGCGTGGATGAACGAGTACCGGCGCCAGTGGCACCTCGACCACGACGTGCCGGTGATCGTTTCCAACAACGCCAACTTCGTGAAGGGCAAACCCGGCGAGCCCATCCTCATCAGCTGGGACGACGCGCGGACGCTCTTCCACGAGTTCGGGCACGCGCTGCACGGGCTGAACTCCAACGTCACGTATCCGGCCCTCTCCGGCACGTCAGTGCCGCGCGACTACGTCGAGTTCCCTTCCCAGCTCCTCGAGCGCTGGCTCTATACGCGCCCGGTCCTCGATCGCTTCGCCCTGCACTTCCGGACCGGAGCACCGGTTCCCGCCGAGACGGTCCAGAAGATCGAGCGCGCCCAGAGGTTCAACCAGGGGTTCATCACCGTGGAGTATCTCGCCAGCGCGGTGGTCGACATGAAGCTGCATCTTGCCGGCGAGGTCCCGATCGATCCGCGGCAGTTCGAGCGCGATACGCTCGCGCAGCTCGGAATGCCTTCGGAGATCGTGATGCGACATCGGACCGCGCAATTCGGCCACGCCTTCGCCGGAGACGGGTATTCGGCCGGGTACTACAGCTATCTCTGGTCGGACACGCTCTCGGCCGACGCGTGGGAGGCGTTCCTCGAGGGCGCCGGCCCGTATGACAAGGCGGTGGCGAAGCGGCTCCACGATCACGTCTTCAGCGCGGGCAACACCGTCGACCCGGCGGTCGCGTACCGGGCATTCCGCGGTCGCGATCCGGACATCGGCGCATTGATGCGCAAGCGTGGGTTCCCCGTGCCCGGATCCAACGTCGCCGCCGAACGGACCGTCCGGCCATAGCCGACGGCCGCGCGTGCGTCAGGTGCGGGGGCCGAGCCAGACCGCGGTCCCGTCCGCCCCCTCCGGCGCGCGCTCCCAGCCCGTCAGCCGCTGGCCGAGGAGCGCAACGACCAGCTCCGAGGCGCCTTCGAGCGCGAACGCGGCGCGGTCGGGGGCGATCTCGCGCGCCGCCGCGAGCAGATCGGCGGCCCTGCGCGATGCTGGCGACGCGACCGCCGACCTCCCGTTGACGTCCTCGAAGAGCACCCCTTCCCCGGCGCAGACGGCGGCGCGGACGATGACGCCCTGATCGAGCGAGCTGCGGGCGATCTCCTGCGCGAAACGGGCGGCGCTGAAGAGCGCCGCTTCGACGCCGGTGCGCGCAGGCAAGCGCTCGAAGGCGACGACCGACAGCACCGGACCGACCTGGGTGGCTGCGGAACCATAGGCTTCGAGGAACGCGCGCGCGCGATGGGCGACGAATCCGAGCAGCTCGTGCGCTTCGCGGGCTGTGAGCTGGGATCCCGGGTCGGCCACTTCGCCGGCGTAGAAGACGGCGCGGACCGGCGCCCGCGGCGGTAGGGAAAGTCCCGCGTCGCGCATCGCGCGCTCGAGCAGCGGCCGCGGAGGATCGAGCGAAAACCAGGTCCGGAGCAGGCGAAGCTCCGCGGCGGTGCGCGGCCCGCGGGCGGCGATCTCGCCCAGGCGCTCGGCTTCGCCGCTCGCCGGCGCCTCCGGGGCTTGCTCGGGCCGCACCGCACGAACCGTCCAGAAGGGCAGCATTTCCGGGCCCGCGTCGAGCCTCCGCAGGCTCTCTGCGGTGACGAAGTCTGCGTCTTGCAGCTCACCCGGTCCGACGAAGCACACCGTTCGGTGTGCTCCATCTTCTGTGGGCCGGGAGAGGACGACGAGCGAGACGCGCAGCGCCTCTTTCAGGCGGTCGACGATGCGGCGTTCGTCGAGGCCTGCCGCCTCGGGGCGGAGACGCCCATGCGTGCGGCACTCGGCGGCGATCTCCCGGATTTCGTCGGTGAGCAGGCGGAAGACGTCGAACATGGAGCTGAGGCGTTCGCTTTCCTGTTGCGCGACCCGCACCACGGCGCGCAGCCGATTGCGCAGCTCGGGCAGCGACTGCGGAACCACCAGCTTTTCGAGCCCCTCGAAGTCGAGGTGCGCGACGTCCTCGGCGCTGAGCGCGCGCAGGCAGCTGCGGATGCTGACCGACGTCGTTCCCTCCACCAGCCATGCGTTCGGGACGGCGCGCAACTGCGAAGGCAGCAGGACGCGGAGCAGCCGCGCCTTGGCCTCCCACGCGGCGCTGATCGGAGACTGACCGTTGGGATCCCGACGCTGGCGGGGCGGCCGCTGCTCCTGGTGGCCGCCACGCAGGAGCGAGCAGACGATATGCGAAAGCGGTCCACCGACGGACGTGGTGAACGCCAGCGCGCCGTCCTCGCGGAAGCCCTGGCGCGATTCCGCCTCGAGCAGGTAGCGGCGGTCGACGCAGAAGAGATGGTGCGCCTTGTTGATCTGCACCAGGCCGGAGGCGCCCAGAGCGTGACCAAACGTCAAGAGGCCGCCGACGGGGTTCGACCAGCCCTCCGCCATCCGCTCCGTCGAGCGGTCCCAGCCGAGCCCGAGGGCGAGCAGAAACGACAGCTCGATGCTGGGAAAGGCGTCGTGGACCACGCCGAAGGCGCAGGAGGTGAAGGTCGATACGGGGACTTGGGCATCGTCCGCGCAGCCGGCGAGCGCCCCGTACACGGCGGGGGCGAAGAGCAGCGGGGTCTTGCGGTGGAGGAGATCGGGGTTCGTCGACCCATCGCCGAGGCCGAGCACTTCCGTGAGCGGGGTGGTGCTGAAGCGCGCGCTCTTCGAGGAGGCGACCGCCTCGATCAGAGCGTCGTCGGAGGTGACGATGGTGGCGGCGGCGCCGCAGCAAGGCACCGCGATGTCGGTCGCGTCGAACCAAGGGGTCCGCGGCGTGTCCCGCTTGAAGGGCTTTCCGGCGTTGATTCCCGCCGGGTAGTTGGCGCCGACCTGCGCCTTGCGGGCGGCAACGCGCGCGAGAAGCGACTCCAACTCGCCCGGCGGCAGATCGAAGCTGCGCCGCATCACGTCCATGATCAGATCGCCGACCGCGAGCATGTCGAGCCCACGGGCCTGGTCGTCCTCTCCCAGCACGGTGCGGATCTGGTATTGCGACGCGTAACCGCCGGGGATGATCTGCCCGGCGAGCACGAGGATGGTGGCGGGGTGCTCCGCGGTGCGGGCTGCCCGGACTGCCTCCGCGAACGCCTGCGCGCCGCTGTCCGAGGTTCCCACCACGAACTGCG
The DNA here is from genome assembly GCA_005879535.1 of Deltaproteobacteria bacterium. Classification (NCBI taxonomy): domain Bacteria; kingdom Pseudomonadati; phylum Myxococcota; class Myxococcia; species Deltaproteobacteria bacterium. The sequence continues at coordinate 24,806 of VBKI01000073.1, forward strand.
CCCGCGCGCGCGCGGAGAGGCCGAGTTGCACCTGCAGCGCCTGCGGGACCAGCCCGATGTTGACGCGCTCGTTGGGATCGAGACCCGGCATCGAGGTGACCAGCATGTCGGTGATGGAGTCGCAGGTGCGCCGCCAGTCGGCGCCGGTCAGCTCGTGCAGCGTGGTGAGCGCGCGGTGCGCGGCGGACGCGAGGAGATCGGGAAGCCCGATGGGTTCGCGGATGCCGAACGCCTTCTGCCATTCGTCCGGACGCGTCCGGCCGTCGTCGCTGCGGTTGGGATATCTAAAGAACAGGTGCGACGCCTCGCCGGGGCGAAGTTCTTGATGCGGCGCGCCGAAGAAGTCGCGACGCCGCCGCTCCGGCTGAAGATCGCGCGGGCTGGCGCTGTATTCGGCGGCGACGACGAAGACCCTGCGGCGCGTCATACGCCAATCAAACACGCTGCGGCGTCCGGATGGAAGCGGGCAGTAGGTCCGGAAGCTACTTCCTGGTCCAGCGCGCCCGCCCCCTGCCGTCAGCCTTGCATTCCAGCGTCACGCCTTTCTTGTCCGTCGACGTCGTTCCCACGGCGCTCTTCGAGCAGTAACCGCCGGCGCGCGGGCCCTTGCTCGAGCTTCTGCGGGCGAACGCGGGCGCGGCGAGCAAGGAGAAGGCGAGGGAGACGGCGACCAGGCGCATGCGGTTCCTCCGGAGAAGCTCCATTCTACGGCCAACCGCAAGGGAAGGGATCCGGTTCGTGTAGACTGCGCGCCGCGATGCCCGACGAGATCGCCGAGCGCGTCGACCGGCTGGAACTGCCGTTCGATGCCCGTGGCGTGGACGAATACGGCGCCTCGAAATGGCATCTGACCGTTGCCTTCCGCGCGCTGGCCGTCCTCTATCGGAGCTACTTCCGGGTGCGCTGCTCCGGGATCGGGCATGTTCCTGCGCGCGGGCGGGCGATGCTGGTCGGCAATCACTCCGGCGGAATCGCGATCGACGCCGCAATGGTGATCGCCTCCTGCTTCCTCGAGATGGAGCCGCCGCGTCTCGCCCAGGGCATGGCGGAGAAGTTCATCAACCGCCTCCCGTTCGCGTCGGTATGGACGGCGCGCTGCGGGCAGCTGACCGGCTTGCCGGAGCACGCGCAGCGTTTGCTGGAATCGGAACGACTGCTGCTGGTCTTTCCCGAAGGCGCGCGCGGGACGGCGAAGCTGTGGAAAGACCGGTACTCGCTGGTCGACTTCGGCAGCGGGTTCATGCGGCTCGCGCTGCGCACGAAGAGTCCCATCGTGCCCTTCGCATTCCTCGGTGGAGGCGATGCCATCCCGACGGTGACGAACCTCTACAAGGTCGGGAACCTGCTCGGGCTTCCATACTTGCCGGTGACTCCATGGCTCTTGCCGTTGCCGCGACCCGTCGGCCTGTCGGTGCACTTCGGCGAACCGATGCGATTCGAAGGGGGCGGCGCCGAGGACGACGACACCATGCACCGCCGCGCCGACGAAGTGAAAGCGCGGATCGCGGGCCTCATCGAGCGGGCCCGACGATGAAGGTGGTGCTTCCAGGCATCGCCAGCCTGCTCGCGCGCAACGTCGCCCGACGGCTCCTGGCCGCCGGGCACGAGGTGATCGGCATCGATCCGCGCGGCTGGCCGGACGCACCGCGCGAAGTCGAGCTGCACCGTGTGGACATCCGCAAGCGCGCGGCGGAGGACGTCTTCCGGCGGCACCGCCCCGAGGCCGTGATTCACATGGCCACCATCTCCGCCCTGCTCGCCGACCCGGAGGAGCGTTACCGGATCAACCTCGGAGGTACCCGGGCGGTGTTCGAGCACTGCGCAAATCACGGCGTCCGCCAGGTGATCTTCGTCGGCCGTCACACCTACTACGGCGCCGGGCCCGAGGCGCCGCTCTACCACACCGAAGCGGAGCCGCCGCAGGAACTGGGCGCCTATCCGGAGCTCGCCGATCTGGTGGCTGCCGATCTCTACGCGGCCAATGCGCTGTGGAGGATTCCCGATCTGCACACCGCGGTCTTGCGCGTCTGCTACACCCTCGGACCGTCCGCACACGGGACGCTGGCGAGCTTCCTCAATGCCCGGTTCGTGCCGATGGTTCTGGGCTTCGACCCTCTGTTCCAGTTCCTCCACGAGGACGATGCGGCGAACGCGATCGTCACCGCGCTCTCCTCGAAGCTGCGCGGCATCTACAACGTGGCCGGACCGCAGCCGCTTCCCCTGAGCTTGATCGCGCACGAGGCCCGGCGCCGGACGGTGCCCCTGCCAGAAGTTGCGCTCGCGTTCCTCCTCGGGCGCGCCGGCTTGCCCCGCCTCTCGCGCGGCGCACTCGCGCACATCAAGTATCCGATCGTGGTGGACGCGGCCCTGTTCCGGCGCGAAACCGGCTTCCAGCACCAATTCGACGAGCTGGCCACGGTCCATTCGTTCGCGGACGCCGTTCCGCCCGGCGGGCGATCGAGGCCGTTGCCAGCCTGACTTGACAGGTCGAGGGTACCTCCGTTATCGATCGCGGCCGATGTCGCCTCGAATGCAGAGCAAGTGCGCATGTTGTTGTCGCCCCGGCATGTCGTGCCGGGCGCGCGCACGAGCCTGACGGCGAATCACTCCTCATCGTCCCTCAGCTCCTTGCCCGCCCGGCTCCCCGTCGGCGCCGTGACTTTCCCGCAAGGAGCTGTCCGTGGATTCGTACCCCGTCTTTTTGCACCTGCAAGGCCGTTCCGTTTTGCTCGTCGGCGGAGGCAACGTCGCCTCGGCGAAGATCGGCGGACTCATCGCCGCCGGCGCTCGCGTTACCGTGGTTGCCCCGGCCATCCTGGACTCGCTCCGGCGGCCTGGAGTCCGCATCGAGCAGCGCGAGTTCGTCCCCGAAGACCTCGAGGGAACGTGGTTCGTCGTCGCCGCGGCAACCGCCCAAGTCAACCGGGCGGTCGCGGGCGCCGCGGAGATCCACGGGGTGTTCGTCAATGCGGTCGACGACACCGACTCCGCCAGCGCCTGGCTCGGCGGAGTGTTCCGCAAGGGCGGCGTCACGGTGGCGGTTTCCACCGACGGCCGCGCGCCAGCGCTGGCCGGCTTGCTGCGCGAGGCGCTGCAGGCGCTGCTGCCGGACGACCTCGAGTCCTGGGCGGAAGTTGCGCAGGAGCTCCGCACCCACTGGAAGGCGGACGGCGTGGCCCTCGCGCGGCGCAGACCGCTGCTGCTGCGCGCGCTCAACGAGCTGTACCGGGAGGTCGCATGAGAGGTTTCGTCTCGCTGGTCGGCGCAGGCCCCGGCGATCCCGACCTGCTCACGTTGCGCGCCGTCGACCGGCTCCGCGCCGCGGATTTGGTCCTGTACGACGCGCTGGTGGATCGCGCCGCCCTTCGTCACGCTCCGCAGGCGCGTTGGGCATATGTCGGCAAGCGCGCCGGACGTCACTCCATCGAGCAAGAGACCATCGAGCGGGTGATGATCCGCCGCGCGCTGCGCGGCGAGCGCATCGTCAGGCTGAAGAGCGGCGACCCCGTCGTGTTCGGCCGCGGCGGGGAAGAAGCGCTCGCGCTCGCGGAAGCGGGTGTGCCCTGCGAGATCGTACCCGGCGTGTCCTCGGCGGTGGCTGCGCCGGCGCTGAGCGGCATTCCGGTCACGCACCGCGGGCTGGCCTCGGCCTTCCTCGTCGTCTCCGGACATGCGGAGGAGGCCTATGGACCCGTGCTCCGCTCTCTGTCGCCTGGCTCCGCGACGCTGGTGATCCTGATGGGGATCGCAACGCGCGCGTCGACCTCCGCGTTGCTCCTTGCCCGCGGATGGCCCGCCGATACTCCGGCGGCAATCCTGTTTTCGGTTTCGCTCCCCGACGCTTCCGCCTGGCGGGGGACCCTCGCGGGTGTCGCGTCCGCTCCGCGCAGCGGGGCGCCGGGAATCATCGTGGTCGGCTCCACCGTCGCTCTCGCCGACCGCCTTCACACCGCACACGCAGGAGGTCAACGTGCCGCTGCTCGATAGCAAGACGCTCGGCCCCGCCCGTCTCGGGTTCGCCGACGAGAAGGACCTGGATGCGTTCGTAGCGATGCTCGGCAAGTTCGAGCGCGGTGAGATCTCCGCCGACGCGTGGAAACAGTTCCGCCTGGTGAACGGCGTCTACAGCCAGCGCCAGGAGGGCGACGCGATGATGGTCCGCGTCAAGATCCCCCAAGGTGTCCTCACGCCGGCGCAGCTCCGAGCGCTGGCGGACGTCGCCGAGCGGTTGTCCACCGGTCGCGGCCACATCACGACGCGCCAGAATGTCCAATTCCACTTCGTGCACCTCGCGCAGACCGACGACGCCTTGCGTGTCCTCGCCGAGGCGGGCCTGACCACGCGCGAGGCCTGCGGCAACTCCGTCCGGAACGTCACTGCCTGCCCGTACGCGGGTGCATCCGGACTGGAGCCGTTCGACACCACGCCCTATGCGGAGGCGGTCACGCGCCACCTGCTGCGCGGCCCGCTCTCGTCGTCGTTGCCGCGGAAGTTCAAGATCGCCTTCGGCGGGTGCTGCGGATTCGACTGCGTCGGCGCCTCGTTCAACGACATCGGGTTCCTCGCCCGTGAGCGTAACGGGCGGCCCGGATTCCGCGTCACGGTGGCGGGCGGGCTATCGACGTTGCGGCGCACCGGGATCCTTGCCCACGACTTCGCGCCGGCGGAGGAAGTGGTCGACATCTGCGAAGCGGTCGTTCGCCTCTTCAACCGGACCGGCGACCGGCAACATCGCCATCGCGCGCGGCTCAAGTTCGTGGTCGAAAAGCTGGGGGCGGAAGAGTTCCTCCGGCAGTACCACGAGGAGCGCGCGTCGGTGCCGCCGAGGCCGGTCTCGCCCGGCCCGCCCGGTGCGCTCCGTCCGGTCCCAACGCCTTGCCGCCGCTCGCCTCACCCCGGCTTCGAGGAGTTCGTGCGCACCAACGTGCGTCCGCAGCGCGACCCCGAGCTGGCGGCGGTCGCGATCCGCATCCCGCTCGGAGATCTGACGGCGGCGCAATTCCACGCCCTGGCGGACATCGCCGAGGAGTTCAGCGCCGAGCGCGAGCTGCGCACGACCGTCGAGCAGAACGCGCTGCTGCGCTTCGTCGGCCGCTCGCACCTCGCTTCGCTCCATGCGGCGCTCGCCGCCGCCGGACTGGCACGGCCCGGCGCCCTCTCGATCTCCGACGTGGTCAGTTGCCCCGGCGCGTACTCCTGCCGCCTTGCCGTGACGCAGTCGCGGGGCATGGCCGACGCGCTGACCACGGCGCTGGCCGACCGGGGCGAGAGCTTGCCGATCAAGATCTCCGGCTGCCCGAACGGCTGCGGACAGCATTACGTCGCCGGGATCGGGCTGCAGGGCTCGGTGCGCAAGGTCGATGGCCGCGCGGTGCCGCAATACCACCTCTACGTCGGAGGAGAGCTCGGGGCGGAGCAGGCACGTTTCGGCCGGCTCGCGGCGAAGGTTCCCGCCAGGAAGGTGCCGGAGGCGGTGCGGCGTCTGGCGGACCTGGCAGTGCGCGAGGCGTCTCCCGGCGAGTCGGCGGCGCAGGTCCTCGGCCGCCTCTCGCCGCAGCGGGTTTCGGAGGTGCTCGCGGATCTCGAGCCGCTCGATCACCCCGCTCCCGAAGACTTCGTCGATCTTGGCGAACAAAAGGCGTTCGAAGTGCAGACCACGGAAGGCGAATGCGCGGCTTGAACCCGGAGGTAAACGTGCTGAAGAGAGTGTCGTTGGACTGGTGGGCGGTGCTCGCGGCCCTGGCCTCGGTGGCCCTGGTGAAGTCGATCAACCTGACGGTGGGGTGGTGAGATGAGCGAGGCCATTGCACTACAGAGGCCGGCGGTCGCGTTGCCCTGGCGCTTGTTGCGGCTCCTTCCCGGCGTGGCGCTGCTCTTTGCCATCGGCTACCTCGGGAAGGTCACCGAGGCGCTGCTGCGCGATTACGGCAAGGCGCACCATCTGGCGCTGCCGAACATCGAGTACGTGCTCTGGGCGATCGTCTTCGGTCTGATCATCGCGAACACCGTCGGTGTGGCGCAGATCTTCCGCCCCGGAGTGGCCACGTACGATTTCTGGCTCAAGGCGGGCATCGTGCTCCTGGGCGCGCGCTTCCTCCTCGGGGACGTGCTGAAGCTCGGCCGCGTCTCGCTGGCGCTGGTGGCCATCGAGCTGGCCGTCGCGATCGGGGTCATGACGCTGCTCGGCCGTTGGTTCCGCCTCAAGCCGAAGCTCACCAGCCTGCTCGCGATCGGTTCGTCGATCTGCGGCGTGTCGGCGATCATCGCCGCCAAGGGCGCCATCGAGGCCGACGACGACGACGCGACGTTTGCCATCGCGGCCATCCTGGCCCTCGGCGCATTCGGCCTCTTCGCGTACCCGGCCATCGGCCATCTGCTGCACATGAGCGACCATGCCTTCGGCGTCTGGGCCGGTCTGGCCGTGGACAACACGGCGGAGGCCGCGGCGGCAGGCGCCATCTACTCCGATGTCGCGGGCAAGGTGGCCGTTCTCACCAAGTCGACGCGCAACGCGATGATCGGCTTCGTCGTGCTCGCGTACGCAATCTACTGGGCCTCCCGCGGTCAGGCGAAGACGGTGCAGGGCAAGGCTGCGTTCCTCTGGCAGAAGTTTCCCAAGTTCGTCCTGGGATTCCTCTTCGTCTCGCTGCTGGCGACGCTCCAGGTCTTCGACAAGGTACAGATCGCCTCGCTCGCGAACCTGTCGCGCTGGGCGTTCCTGCTCACGTTCGCCGGCGTGGGACTGAAGACGGACTTCCGCGAGATCAAGCGGCAGGGCGTCCGGCCCTTCGTCGTCGGGGCGCTGGCGGAGCTGACGATCACCGCGATTACGCTCGTGCTAGTGCTGGCGGCCGCGGCGATCTTCAGCCTGTGAGGCTCAGGCGAGCTGGAACGCCAGCTCGCCGAGCTTCTCCACCCTGCAGGCGACCTTGTCGCCCGCCTTGAGCCACACCTGCTCGGCCTCGGGTTTGCCGAGGATCACGCCTTCCGGCGTGCCGGTGGAGAAGACGTCGCCGGGCTTGAGGGTGAAGATGGACGACGCGTAGGCGATGATCTTCGCGACGCTGAAGATCATGTCCGACGTGTTCGAGGACTGCCTGCGCTCTCCGTTGACGCTGCATTCGATGGCGAGCTTCTGCGGATCGCCGACGAGCTCCGCCCCGACCAGGTAAGGTCCGATGGGCATGAAACCGTCCGGCGTCTTGCCGATCATGAACTGGGATCCCTGCCTGCCGTCGCGGAGCTGGAGATCGCGGGCGGAGAAGTCGTTGCCGGTGGCGTAGCCGAACACGTAGTTCAGCGCCTCTTCCTCGCTGACGTCGCGCGCGGTCTTCCCCATGATCACCTGCAGCTCGACTTCGTAGTCGAACTTCTTCGCCACCTTGATCGGGAGGCGGATGGTTCCCCGGTGCGCCAGGAGCGAGTTGTTGTACTTGTTGAAGAGCACCGGCGCGGTGGGCATCGGCACTTTCACTTCCATCACGTGCTTCTTGTAGTTGAACCCGAGCATGATGATCTTCTCCGGGTTCGTGATGCAGGGCCCGAACTGCGCCTCGCTCTCCGCGACGGTCGCGTTCTTCGGAGCCGCCTGCACCACCTTGCGGAGCCCGTCGGCGTTCTTTCCGGCGACCACTTCGTCGGTCGTCGCGGGCACCGGCACGTGAAGCTGTTGCGCGGCACGCCCGACGTCGAGGATGCGGTCGCCCAGCTTCACGCCCACGCCGCTGCGCAGGTTGCAGTAGGTCAATCCGCGCGGCGAGGATCCACCCTGCACGGTCTGCGTGCCCTGCGCCTTCGTCTCGCCGGACGCGAGCAGCTTTCCCGCCACCGCTGCGACGCCAGCCGTCTTCAGCAACGTCCTTCGTGTCGGAGCCATTGTGCCCTCGTCAAGGAATGGCGGAGGAGGCAGGATTCGAACCTGCGAGCCCTTGCGGGCCAGTGGTTTTCAAGACCACCGCCTTCAGCCACTCGGCCACTCCTCCGCAGGAGTGAAAACGGCACCTTAGCCGACAGGCTCAGGCGCCGTCGAGGCGGAGCGTAGCAGCGCTGCAGAATCAGCACGTCTCGGGCTTGCGCAGCGATCGCAGCGGATCGGGAAATTGAGCTGCGGCCAGGTGAGTGTGGCGGATTGCTTCACGAACCTTGCGACCGCACGCAGCGGCGATTAGCAACTCGTCTCTGGGCACATGACTCCCACGAGTTTGGTCATGTCCTCGTTCACGATCCGTATCGGTTCGCAAAGATTGGTGTTGTTTGAACGGCAGCGTCGAAAGCGTCGCTCCATGCGTTGTGCAGTGTCAACCTTTGACGGATCCCCTTGCTTGGCCGCCGGCCAGCTGGCAGGGTCTGCGCCTACATGAAGCGGCCAGATCTTCGTAGATTGTTTGGAGTCTCAATCGCTGCTGCACGATTGGTAGGATGCGCGGATCGTTGCGGCTTCGAAACCATCGACGTGCGCGTGACGGCTGCGGAAGCGACTGACGCGGGAAGCGACTGTCTTCGCTTTTGCCCGGACAAGTTCGCGGAGGCGCGGATCCATTCCTGCTTCACGTATCCCCTGGACGGCGGGTTAACGATCACGACCGGAACGGTCGGCGTCTCGTGCTCCTGTTGCAACGACGTAGGCGGCTGCGGCCGCAGGCCTTTCGGACTGCGCCCGCCGGGCCCGGTCGCAGCCGGAAGCGCGCTCGGCACGTTCCTCGGCAGGATGGCGCACCTGGAAGCGGCGGCCGTACCGGCGTTCCAGCGCATCGCCGTCGAGCTCAGCGTGCACGGCGCTCCGGCAGGGCTCGTCGCACAAGCACTGCAGAGCGCGCAGGACGAACGCCGGCACGCGGATATGGTATGCGCGCTCGCGGTGCACTTCGGCGGCGCGGTGGCGCCCGTCGAAATCGAAGTGTTCCGCGTGCGCCCGATGGCTGAGATGGTCGCGGAGAATGCCGCGGAAGGATGCGCACGGGAGACTTACGGAGCGTTGGCGGCGGCGTGGATGGCGAGCGCTGCTGCCGACGCGGATATCCGGAACACCTTCGCCTCCATTGCACGCGACGAACTCCGGCACGCGGAGCTTTCCTGGGACATCGCGGCGTGGGGCGGCCTGCCCGCAAGCATCTACGAGAACGGCTTGGAGTCGTTGCGCATCGGGATTTCCGCCCGGCCGCCCAGCGAGATTTCCCGATTGGCCGGCGTGCCAGCCCCGGAAGACGCGTATCGCCTGTGGCGCGAGATCCGCGCCTGACGCTCACAGCCGGCAGCGGCACTCGTTGCCCTGCAAGACCTGGCGGCACTCGAGGCAATCCGGGAGACCGGCGGGAAGACGTGATGCGGCCAGCGACCTCGAACAAGCCGCGAGGCTGTTGCCGCCCGCGGACTCCGCCGCGCAGGGCAGGACGCATCTGATAGTCTACCGCTTTTGCGGCAGGCGGCAGCTACCAGGCGGGCCGGGTCCGGACGGCGACGCCCGTCGCGGACGACACCTGCCCTCCGGGCTCGTAGCAGACCTGAATCACTGCGTCGCAGCCCAGCCGCGGCGCTTCCGCCTGCAGCGCACCGAGCACGGCTGCAAGGGTGGCGTTGCCGTTCGTCCCTCGCGCGCTGACCACGGCGACTTCGTCGTAGTCCGCGCCGGGCGGCGATCCGTTCATCACGATCCGGACCGCTCCGGTGTACGGGGCGGAAGGCACGCCCGTCAGGACACGCTCCGCGTCCACGGGGGCGGAGCGTGGCGGCAACCGAGCACCGCCAGCAGGAGCACCGCGGCGATTGTCCTCATCGTCCCTCCCTCGCCGTCCGGAACGCGCGGCCGACGACGCTCAGCGTGACCACCTCCACGTCGCGCGTCTCCCGGCACGTCTGCGAGACGTACGTCGTCACGGAGACGGTCTCCGTGTCGGTGGAGAAGGTGCCATCCGGATTCGCGCGGGTGACGAACCGCGTCTCGTCGTGCGTCTGGTTCGAACCGCACTCGTACGAGCGCGACTCCTGGACCACCGCGTTCTTCGTGGCGACGACGTCGAGCCGCCCATAATCGCCGCCCATCCCGGCGACCCTCTGGCGGAATGCGGAGAGCACCGCCTCGAGCGTCGCGCTCCCGTGCGCTTCGACGATTCCGAGCTCTTCGGCTCCGGGTGGATCGCGCGTCGCGCTGATCCGCACGTTGCCGGCCGACGAGGGCTCGGCGCGCGCGACGGCATACGCGCTCGACGCCACCGGTCGGTGGGCGCAGGAGAGAGCGAGCAAGAGCAGGCAGATGCCCTGCATCTACCGATTGTAGCGGGCGCCCGGCTGCGCGCCTCTTGCAACTATCGAATGAAATCAACCAGCAATTGATGCACCGCGATAGATGCGTCCGCCTGGACCCAATGCGAGGCCTCCGGGATGCGCTCCACGCGCACGTGCGGCACCCAGCGCGGATCGGCTGCGCAAGTCCCGTTCCTCTTGAGAGGAATCCTGGGAAGGGGCCCGCAGCGCCCCGGCGTGATCGGCTAGGCAGGACACTTCCATTGCTGCCGCTGCGGGCGTAGGTACGCCTTCCGCGAGCCTTGTTCGCCAGTGCGGCACAACAAGCGAGGTCACACCATGAAGGAAAGTCAAAAATACGCAGTGTGGTTGACGGACGAGGCAGCACGCGCGTTCCTTGGAATCGACACAAAGCAGCCGCAGAGTCGCTGGGTGGTATTGGGCGACTGCACAGGCGAGGAGGGCGGCGTCGGTTTCTGGTTGCGCGTCGACCACATCGAGCAATGGATGGCGATGGGCGACTCGAGAACGATCACGGTGTCGCCGCCCGACTGCCTCATCCCATGGAACTACGTCATCACGGTCCAAGCGCTGAGCCAATTCAAGGACCTGAAGGTGAGCGGGTTTAAGAAGGCGTCGGCGTAATTCACTCCCGCCGCTCCTTCGCATTCGCACCAGCCGCAAATCCTGTCAGGGCGAGGTCGAACGGCAGCACTGTGGGTTCCTGCGCCCCCGCCGCCGATGCGAGCCCCGTCGCAGCGCTGAGGACGGCGGCGACGAGATTGCCAAAGAGCCACGTGGTGCTCTCCGGATACGAGTTCGAGCGAACTGCAAAGCTGTCGGGAACCGCGTTCTGCCCGTTCCTTTATGCCAGATCGGCGACCCGCCAACGGGACCAAAACGAGTCGATTTTGACGGCAGCGATCAGCGCTTGGGACCGGTTCCGGACCGTACCTCCGTGAAAATAGATCCCGCCGTGGCACCCTTGACACTCTTGGCCGCCTTGAAGCGCGTAGCACCGGCGTAGCAGGCGGGCTGCTACATGCGGCGAAGAGCGGACAACACACGCCACGGCGGCGCGTCGCTTCCACTCTGGAGATTGTCACGGGTTAGCCGCTGCTGTCCTGTGTTGGCAGCGCAGTCAGAATTTCAAGCCCACCGCCTTCAGCCCCTCTCGGCCACTCCTCCGCAGGAGCCTTCGGCAGTCTAGCGGGTCGCTGCCTTCAACGTCGAGTCAGGCGAAGCGGGACGAGAACTCGCGCTCGAATTCCATCACGTCGAAATCCGTCAGCAGCACGTGGAAGGACGGCCCCCTCGCCCGCAGGGAGGGGAACAGGTCCTGAACCAGGGCTTCCGCTTGCCACGGCACCACCGTGCCGCTCGCGATGCGAATCCACTGGCCGGGCGGAAAGCGCACACCCTTGCCAACCAGTGCGAGCACCGGGATCGTCGTGTTCAGAAAGTACGCTGTCTCCGCTGCTATTTCGGGCATCGCGAGCGACTTTGCATTCTCCGCCGCCCGAGCGCGTAAGCGAGACGATGGGCACCGCGCTGTGATCGCCGTCACGCTCCGCGTGCTCAGGTCTTCGAGTGAACAGCGGATCATGCGCGCCACACGCTTGCCGCGCGTGACCACCGGCCGGTAACGAAATGTAGTCAACAAATACATGCGTGATCACCGAGCGTTAACGAAAGACGGAATTTCCTGATCCGCCTCCTTGTCCGCAGTCTCGATGAACGCTCGCGAAAGATCGCACCGGACCGCACGCGTCCTGCCGTCCCGGCAGGAACGGAGGAACCATGCATCGACGAATCGTCGCGATCGCGCT